>NZ_JTLF01000146.1:0-22015 GCF_000798855.1 Enterobacter sp. ZOR0014
GTATCTTGCGGTCAAAAAAAATTCCAGGAAAAATCTTAATTTCGCTCAATGATACAAATTTGAGTGAATTTTTAGCCCAGAAAGTTGTCCTCTGCGATAAGAATCTGGACGAACCGGGCGCATGATGAACCCGATCGCATTCCCTTCTTCAGCCGCTTCAGTCAGACGAAAATGTTCCTCTTCCGTCAGTTCTTCGGGTAACCAGCCGATCACCACGCTGTAATTTCCAGTGCGCAACGCGCGAACCATAGACTCAACGGTATCGCAGGGAGAGAGTTGGTTAATCTGCATCACCTTAGCCAGCGGCAGGCCTGCGGACTGAACCCATTCACGGCTCAATTTTTGCTGTGGCGTCAGCCAGAGCTGCCAGCGCGATTGCTGACCAAGCTGCTGTAATAAAGGCAGTAGCAGGAGTTGGGTCAACAGAGGCTGGTCTTCACGATAAACCACTTCACTAATAAGCCCCGTCGAAACACCCCCAACGGTGTTGTGCGCGACAGTGCCCGCGGTAGAGGAGAGAGAAGTTGAGCGATTTGCATAGCCTGAAGTGTACATATTCATTCCAGCCCTGTAGTTACTGTATGGATATACAGTAACCCCTGTATGCATAAAGATCAACCTCATTTTCGGAAAGCGACTCGCAAAATTCGTTCAATGTTGATGCCCCTCGAAAAATCATCTTGCTCAACGGCGCTAAGTTGCCTATTTTCCTGCTAACGGATCCGCTAGTAAGAAATTTCGCTGTTACCTTATGATTTAGAAGGGAAATATCATGAAAAAGATATCTTATGAACGGATTTATCAATCCCAGGAATACCTCTCACCGCTAGGAGAAATTCATCATCGCGCCCTGTTCGGTGGCTATACCCTGGCGATAGATGACGCGGTTTTTGCCATGGTGTCAGATGGCGAGCTGTACCTTCGCGCCTGTGAAGAAAGCGCGAAATACTGTGTAAAAAATGCCGCCTCTTTTTTGACGCTGATGAAACGAGGCCGCCCGGTACTTCTCAACTATTACCGTGTCGATGATGGACTGTGGCAAGACAGGGAACGGCTGCTTCAGCTCTCCTCTTTCGCGCTCAATGCGGCGAGGAAAGAGCGCTGTCAGCGCCATCAACGAAACCGGCTTAAAGATCTGCCAAACCTGACCTTTCAGCTTGAGGTATTACTTTTTGAAGCTGGCATTACTAACGAAGAGACGCTGCGGGCACTGGGTGCCAGGGAGTGCTGGTTAAAGATGCGGGCTAAAAATAGGGCACTCGGTATTAAAGTGCTCTTCGCCCTTGAGGGGGCTATTGAGGGTTTGCATGAGGCGGCACTCCCGGCAGGCACTCGCCGGGAGTTGACGGAGTGGTTTAATGCGCTGCCTGAGCCACAGAAGAATCACTCCTCCAGGTAGCGATTTGCTGTTGTAACCGGCAAATTTCTGGCAGCAGAGCGATAAGCAGGCCAATCTGCTGTAGCACCAGCGGCGCTTTGCTGTCGTTTCCTGGCTCAAGACGCGCGATACGTTGAGTCAGTTCATCCAGCGACTGTCTCACTTTCGGTTCATCGGCTGGCCGGTGATGCAGTGCATCATCGACGTAGCAGACCGCGTCATCCAGCAGGTTGAGTATGCCCGGGTTGACCAGTTTCTCGCGGTGTGCACCCAGCGTGGAAATATAGCCGGTGAAGGTATGGTTGAGGCAGAGCAACCGGAAAGCCGTCTCACGCATCTCGGCCGTGGCACGAGGCTCCGTTGACATGTTAGAGACAACCGAAGCCAGTTCAGCATCACTGTTGTGCGCATCGCGGCGGGCTATCCGATAAGCCAGACGGTTATCGCGTCCCTGGTGGTACTGCTCAAGGATGGCATCCAGGTATCGGCAGTTGGCGTTCAATGCCCTGTCTAACACCCGCGGTAAATTACGGAAACGCCAGTCCGGCCAGATAAAGCTCACCGCTGCCCAGGCAATCGCACAGCCGATCAGTGTATCGAGCACGCGAGGCAGGGCGACCTCGAACCCTTCACCCAGCAGGTTAAAGCAGAGCAGCACCAGCAGCGTGATAAACATCGTGGCATGAGCGTACTGCACGTTGCGAAACGCGAAAAACAACACGCCGGTAATCACAATCAGCACCAGCTGCCCTTCAACAGAAGGCACGAAGTACAGCACGGGAAGTCCAATCGCGACACCGACCAGCGTACCGATAATACGCAGCGCAAGGCGGTGCCGGGTGGCGTTATAGTTTGGCTGGCAGACAAACAGGCTGGTCAGCAGGATCCAGTAGCCATGCTGCAAACCGGTTATCTGGATAAAGGCATAACCGACGCATAGTACCAGAGACATTCTCACCGCGTGGCGAAAGAGCGCCGACTCTGGCGTAAAGTTGCGGCTCAGCCGTAGCCACATATCGCTAAAGCTATGCACGCTGTCATCAGCCAGCTGATTTTCCACATCATTACCCGGTTGCGCCATCGCCTGTTCGGATTCGATGGTCGCCAGCTGAGCATCTATAGCCCGCAGGTTGTTGAGCAGAAAACCCAGCGCTTTGATATGTTCCGGTGATGTTCCGCTGGCCTGAACGCGATCGAGCGCCGCATCAAGATGGCTAAACACGCGTTCGAAACGGGGGTCATGCTGATAGGGCGTGCGCAGCAGAATGGATCGCGAGAGCTGCTGGCAGGCCAGGGACTGCATGGACAGCAGGCGCTGGAAGCGGAACATCACGTCGCTGTAGCGAAACTTTTCACGCAGGGCGGCATACTGAACATGCGAGGAACTGGCGCGTTCATGAATGTCCTGGGCGGCAAAATAGTAGTGTAAGGTTCTTCGCGTTCCACGCTGACCGCGATCGCCGCGCAGACGGGTAAGCAGTGAGGCTTTCGTCTGGTTAAGGGTGGTGACCAGCTGACCGTTTGCCAGCGCCAGATCGTAAAGCGGCGCCTGGCTTTCTTCTTCAATATCCGGGTCAAACAGCCGGGATTTCAGTTCCAGATAATGGGCCAACTGCTCAAAGCTACGGGCAAGGTTATCCTGCAGCGGGCGAACCGGGAAGATAAGATGGCCGGTTAACGTCAGCAGGTTATACCAGATGGCGCCCAGCAACAGCAGTAGAGGTTGCTGGTACCACTGGTCGTAAAGTGATACGCCCAGCATGGTATAGATGGCGATCAGTAAGGCGCCGAAGGCGATGGTGGCGTAGCGCTGCCCCAGTCCACCCAGCAAAATAAACCCGCTGGTCGAAAGCGTCAGGCCCAGCGCAAACAGCCACGGCCAGGGGAAGAGCAACTCAACGGACGCTGACGCAATAAAAAAGCAGACGAGCGTAATCACCAGATTACGCAAACGACCGGCCAGGCGATCGTCCAGATCCGCAAGCGCCCCGGCCACCACCCCCAGCGTGAGCGGGATGGTGAGTTTGACGTCATTCAACCACCACGGCAGGGCTACCGTGCCGCAAAGCGCGATAAAAATCCTGACGTTGTAAAGCCAGGAACTGTTCCAGGTATAACGGCGAAGCAGTGGGCTTAGCATAAACGCGGCCAGTCCTTATTTACTGAAAACGACGGCGTGCGTTCGCTTCACGCGCCGCCTGGGCCACTTCAACCGGAACAACTCTGCGCCCGACGGGCCAAAGGGCGATGGCGGCGATCTTAAAGTTCGCGAGCCCTACCGGAATCCCAATAATTGAGATGCACTGCGCAATACCGGCAAAAATATGCATGATGCATAGCCACCAGCCAAAGAAAATCAGCCACAGAATGTTCAGCAGGGTTCCACCCGTGTTCATCAGGGCGTTCTTACTTTCCGGGTTCAGTTCGTCAACGTGGATGGCTTCGTTACCGTAGGGGATTAACGAGAGTTTGGTGATTTCCCAGCAGGAGCGGGTCAGGGGGAGTGTGAAAATCAGGACGATGCTCACCAGTGTGGCAAAAAGCCAGGAAAGGGTGGTGGCAAAACCGCCCAGCACAAAATTCAACACATTCAGAACGGTACGCATAAACCCTCACTTCCTTTCGATAAAATTAACGCCCAATGATTGTAACGTTTTTTTAGGCTGGAGCACCTTAAAACTGGCAGTTAAACTGTCAGGTAAATTATCTCTTCGTGGATTTGGCGGGACATGGAACTGAAAGCAACTTCATTAGGCAAACGCCTGGCGCAACACCCTTATGACAGCGTTGTTTTGCTCAACGCCGGGGTGAAAGTCTCCGGAGAACGCCACGAATACCTTATTCCGTTTAATCAGCTTCTGGCCATCCACTGTAAGCGTGGGCTGGTATGGGGTGAGCTGGAGTTTGTTCTGCCAGACGATAAAGTCGTGCGTCTTCACGGCACCGAGTGGGCGGAAACCCAGCGTTTTCATCACCACCTGAACGCCCGCTGGCAGCAGTGGAGTCACGACATGAGCGTGATTGCCGCCCAGGTTCTGCACCAGGTGCTGGACGAGATCGCCCAGAGCAACGCGCAACAAACGTGGTTGACCCGCCAGCAGACTGCCGGGCTGCAGCAAAAGATTCGCCAGGCTCTCTCGGCCCTGCCGATTGCCGTAACGCGTCTTGATGAGTTCGACAACTGTCGCGACGCCTGGCGTCAGTGTCAGGCCTGGCTGAACGATAGGGATAAGAGTCGGCTGGCGCATAACCAGGCCTGGACAGATGCCATGCTGACCCAGTACGCCGACTTTTTCAGTACGGTGGAATCTTCGCCGCTTAACCCTGCGCAGGCTCGCGCGGTGGTCAATGGCGAGCAGTCACTGCTGGTGCTCGCGGGGGCAGGAAGCGGCAAAACGTCGGTACTGGTGGCCCGTGCAGGCTGGCTTCTGACGACCGGCGAAGCGGTTGCCGATCAGATTCTGCTGCTGGCTTTTGGCCGTAAGGCTGCTGAGGAGATGGACGAACGCATTCAGCAGCGTCTGCATACCCGGGACATTACTGCCAGAACCTTCCATGCCCTTGCGCTGCACATCATTCAGCAGGGCAGTAAAAAAGTGCCTTCCGTCAGTAAACTGGAAAACGACACGCAGGCGCGCCAGGCGCTGTTTATCAAAACGTGGCGTCAGCAGTGCAGTGAGAAAAAAGCGCAGGCGAAAGGGTGGCGTCAGTGGCTGGAAGAGGAGCTCAACTGGGCAGTGCCGGAAGGCAGTTTCTGGCAGGATGATAAACTGGCGCGTCGGCTGGGATCGCGTCTTGACCGTTGGGTCAGCCTGATGCGGATGCACGGTGGCTCACAGGCTGAAATGATTGAAGGTGCGCCAGAGGGGATGCGCGATCTGTTTTCGAAGCGGGTTAAACTGATGGCTCCGCTCTTAAAAGCCTGGAAAGCCGCGTTGAAGGCGGAAAATGCCGTCGATTTTTCCGGTTTAATCCATCAGGCGATCGTCATTCTTGAGAAAGGACGTTTTGTCAGTCCGTGGAAACATATTCTGGTGGATGAGTTTCAGGATATCTCACCCCAGCGCGCAGCACTGCTCTGTGCGCTACGGGCGCAAAATAAACATACCTCGCTGTTTGCGGTGGGGGATGACTGGCAGGCCATCTATCGCTTCAGCGGCGCACAGCTTTCACTCACGACCGCGTTCCACCACTATTTTGGTGAAGGGGATCGCAGCGATCTGGACACCACGTATCGCTTCAACTCCCGGATTGGTGAAATCGCCAACCGTTTTATCCAGCAAAACCCGCATCAGCTGACCAAGCCGCTTAACAGCCTGCGGCCTGGGGATAAAAAAGCCGTCACCCTGCTGGCGGATGACCAGCTGGAACCGCTGCTGGACAAGCTCAGCGGCTATGCGAAGCCCGATGAGCGTATCCTGGTGCTGGCGCGTTATCATCACCTTAAACCTGCAGCGCTGGAAAAAGCAGCTACCCGCTGGCCGAAACTGCAGCTTGAATTTATGACTATTCACGCCAGCAAAGGGCAGCAGGCCGATTATGTGATTGTGATGGGGCTGAAAGAGGGCAGCGACGGTTTCCCGGCTCCGGCCCGTGAATCGGTGATGGAACAGGCCCTACTGCCGGTGCCGGAAGACTTCCCGGATGCCGAAGAGCGACGTTTGCTCTATGTGGCAATGACGCGCGCACGTCACCGCGTCTGGCTGCTGTTCAATAAAGCGGAGCCATCCGTGTTTGTCGATATTCTGAAAAGTATTGATGTGCCGGTAGCGAGAAAGCCGTAGCGACGACGGGCAAGGATGGGTAGGCCGGGTAAGGCGAAGCCGCCACCCGGCAAAAAAGCTACTTCAGTCTCTCAGAAAGATAACGCTGATAGTCCGGAATCAGGATATCAACCGGCGAATTGAACTGCGGTGATTCGATGATGAAATCCGCCGTCGAGAGGTTTGTCGCCACCGGAATATTCCACACCGTCGCCAGACGCAGCAGGGCTTTAACATCGGGATCGTGCGGAACCGCGTTCAGCGGATCCCAGAAGAAGATCAGCACGTCAATCTTCCCTTCGGAAATCTGCGCGCCGACCTGCTGATCGCCGCCCATCGGGCCGCTCAGCATCGCATTGACCTCCAGACCCGTTTCGCGCTGGATCAGGTTTCCGGTGGTGCCGGTCGCTGAAAGGGCATGCTTTTCCAGCAAAGACTGATGGCGGCGCACCCAGTTAAGCAGCATTTGTTTACAGTGATCGTGCGCCACCAGTGCAATGTGTTTGCGTTCAGGCAGCGTGCGTGTTGTCAGTTCCATAATCATATCCATCAGGTTAACTGACTACACGATGACGGGAAGCGCCTGACGCTGCAAGCCTCAGGCGAAAAAAATGTGGCTTAGGATGAAGGTTGTTGCTTTGCCCACTGTAAAAATCGGGCCCGCGTGTCGGGATCGGCCTGCTGGAACCAGAATTTCAGGCGCTGTTCCGTCAGCGTCTGGGACTGAGGCGGGATAACATCCAGTTCTGATACGCCGGAAAGCAGCGTACTGTCGTCGGCCATCAGGGTGGCAAACTGCGGAAGGGAGGCGCGTTTACCGGCTTTGTTATAAACCTGCGTAGCCGCCTCGTAATCCGGGCCTTTGGGGGACGTGGTTAATGCCAGAATATCCAGCTTCACCGGGATTGGCATCGCATCACCGTCCAGCAGTTCAATGCGCGGCGAGGCGTCAAAGGCCGCCGATTCCTTTTCTGTTTCAAGGCGAGGCAGGGTAATGTTCACCTGACTGATTTGCCGGGTATTAAAGCTGATAATCAGCGGCGGCGAGATGTACAGTCGTTGCTCATGGTTAGCCAGGCCGATCGATTTTTCTACTCGAAAGACCAGTTGATGGGGGCCGTTATCTAATTCGATGCTGTCAGCACCGCGTAATAATGAGCTGGACACTTTTTTTCCGTCCAGTACCAGAAGATCAATGTCGCCAGAGAGCCGAAGCGTGGTAGCAAATACGCAAACCGGCATCACTAACGCAATCAGAGCCGTGGCAATACCGGTTTTCATAGGAGGCTCCCGTCAGACATACTGTCGCCGCATTAATGTATCTAAATTTTTCGATAATCACGTTTACTAACATATAGACATATTTTGCCGTTTTGCCCTCATGCATCTGTATGGGATGGATGGTTGAGATGTGCGCTTTGGCGTACACTTTTAAAAAAGCCAGGAGAAAAACCATGAAAGAGAATGATGTTGCTGAGATTTTGACATCCACGCGGACCATTGCGCTGGTGGGCGCGAGTGATAAACCCGATCGTCCCAGCTATCGGGTGATGAAATACCTTCTCGATCAGGGTTATCACGTCATCCCGGTCTCGCCAAAAGTGGCGGGGAAAACGTTGCTGGGCCAGCAAGGGTATGCCACGCTCGCTGACGTACCCGAAAAAATTGATATGGTCGATGTCTTCCGTAATTCCGAGGCCGCATGGGGCGTAGCGCAGGATGCTATTGCCGTCGGGGCGAAAACCCTGTGGATGCAGTTGGGTGTGATTAACGAGCAGGCGGCCGTGCTGGCGCGTGAAGCGGGTCTGAAAGTGGTCATGGACCGATGCCCGGCGATTGAGATCCCCCGTCTGGGGCTGGCGAAATAATAAAAAAAGCCCGTTATCGGGCTTTTTTTGCACGCTTAGTTCCGCAGGCGCGGAGCCTGTAGCTGTTTACGGATGGTCTGAGCAAGTTCATCCATCGTAGGTTGCTCCGGATGCTCTTCCTGCAACTCACTACTCAGCTGCGCTTCGGCAAGGTAGGTATGAACGGGTTGTCCGTCGTCACCTTCCATCACCACATGGTACCAGGGCGCAGCGCGAAGCTCGGCGTTAACCGCCAGCTCGTCTGCTGACGGTTCATCAAGGGAATACTCCGGGTCGATATCGACGACCACACCCAAATACCCTAGCAAAGTGTGGCGGACCTGCTGGCCGATACCGAATTTGCTGGCAATCATAGTCACCTCCCGGGAAATACGACTTACACGTTATGTGTGGTCAATATTTCTCTTTTCAAGTTACATGACGCGACAGGCAAACCCTTTCAGATACAGCCCTTCCGGGTAGGTAGCAATCACGGGATGATCGGCTGCCTGACGGAACTGCTCTATAAATTGTACATCACGACCAGCATCTATTGCGGCATCGGCGATGATTTTCTGAAATAAATCTGTGGTCATCAGACCGGAGCAGGAGAACGTCAGCAGAACGCCACCCGGGTTCAGCAGCTGGATGGCCAGCATGTTGATATCTTTGTACCCGCGGCAGGCGCCCATCAGCTGGCTTTTATTCTCCACAAACTTAGGGGGATCCATCACGATAACGTCGAACTTCTCGCCCTGATCGCGATATTTACGCAGCAGCTTGAAAACGTCGTCGCGTACAAACTCCGCTTTGCTCAAATCCAGCTTGTTTAGCTCGACGTTTTGTTTTGCCACGTCAAGCGCTTCCTGTGACGTATCCACGCTGACGACCTGAGCACAGCCGCCCATCAGCGCCGAAACGGCGAAACCACCGGTATAGGAGAAGCAGTTAAGCACGCGCTTGTCGGCGACGTACTGGCGGGTCGCCAGACGGCTGTCGCGCTGGTCAAGGTAATAGCCCGTTTTGTGACCGCCCTGAATATCCACCAGCAGCTTCATGCCATGTTCTTCGATGGGCAGCAGGGCTGGCGGCAGTTCGCCCGTTACAGGCCCCTGAGTCAGCTCCATGCCCTCTTTTTTGCGCACTGCCACATCGCTGCGGTCGTAAATGGCACACTGCGGGAACAGCGTTTGCAGCGCGCTAATCAGCGCGGCACGCTGGTATTCCGCTCCGGCGCTCAGGAGTTGCAGCACCAGGAAGTTGCCGAAGCGATCGATGGTCACACCCGGCAGGCCGTCGGACTCACCGGCGATCAGACGATAGCTGTCCAGACCGTCACGCTTTGCCAGCCATTCACGCCACTGCTGCGCCTGCTGCAGGCGGCGAACGAAGAAGTCGATATCAATGGTTTCATCTTTGTCGAAGGTCCAGACGCGAGCGCGGATCTGGGACGCAGGCGAGTATGCGCCTCGCGCTAACCATTTCCCCTGATGGTCAACGATATCAATGGTTTCACCGAGGCTGGCTTTGCCTTCCATGCGGGCAACTGCGCCAGAAAAAACCCAGGGATGACGGCGCAGTAAGGATTTCTCGCGCCCTTTGGCTAACACTAAACGTACACTCATAATTTGCTGTTCTGTCGATTTCAGGGAAATGGCGCGTAGATTATCACATTCAGCAAGTCGCAATCATCTGTGGATGCCTTTGAGCGTTTCGGCACAAAATCAAATCGCTTAAGCACATTACGGTATGGCCGCGTGCCTTACATTGGGGCTTCCCGTTCAGCAAAGGACTCCCCCATGAAAAAGCGCAATGTAATAGTAACAACCGCTCTGGCGGCGATAAGTTTTCAGGTTTTAGCGGCAACGCCTTTCAGTATCACCAGTCAGGATATCTCCGGGGAGCACCGTTTAGCGCAACAGCAGGTGTTCAACGGTTTTGGCTGCCACGGTGATAATCAGTCTCCGCAGCTTGCATGGAAACATCCGCCAGCCGGTACGAAAAGTTTTGCCATCACGGTATATGACCCCGATGCCCCCACCGGCAGTGGCTGGTGGCACTGGACAGTCGCCAATATTCCTGCGAAAACAATGGCACTGCCTGCGGGCGCGGGTAACCCAAAGAGTGAGAAATTACCCGCTGGCGCGGTCCAGGGGCGTAATGACTTCGGTTATTCTGGATTTGGCGGCGCATGTCCACCTGAGGGAGACAAACCGCACCGTTACCAGATTACCGTCTGGGCGCTGAACGTGGACACACTGCCCCTTGATAACAATGCCAGCGGCGCGCTGGTCGGTTATATGATAAACAGTCACATTCTGGGTAAAACGCAGTTAACCGCAACGTACAGCAGATAAGGATGACCCGGTGCAGGAGTTTTACCTTCAACATAAACAGCTGACGGCGGGCGAAGTCAGTGCCAGCAAAATGCATCGCCTGCACCAGGTTAAACTTTTTTTTCCGGCCATTTGTCACATTACTCACGGCAGTAAGGTCATTGTTCAGGATGACAATCGCCTGGTGGCAACGAGGGATGCGCTGATTATTATCCCGGCCAACACGTCAATGGAGATTATTAATCAGCCTGCGCACGGCATGTTTCGATCGGACTTGATGATGTTGTCGCCAGAGATCCTGGCCGAGTTTAAAGCGCATTACCTGAAATCCTGGCCGGGCACGACGTTACATTCCCTTTGTGTCCCGTTGAGCGAGGGGCTGGCGTTTATGTGGGATAACCTGCTGCACGCCGTGCGTCAGGATTTACCGGAGGCGTTACAAAAACATCAGGCCTTCGGTCTTTTGCTGGCATTGCTGCATGAAGGCGTGGCAGGTCCGCTGCTTATTGAGCGAAGCAGTAACCTGACTGAGCAGGTGCGGCAGTTCATCATGCTATCGCCGGCCAGATCCTGGACTGCGCAGGATATCGCAAGCCGTCTGGCCTTAAGCGTGCCGACGCTGCGCAGAAAGTTGCGTGAAGAGTCGCAGAGTTTTCGCCAGATCGTGGAAGAGGTGAGAATGGCCGTTGCGCTGTCACAGCTGCAATCGACCCGATTACCCATTGGCGAAATCGCATTACAATGTGGGTATCTTTCCAGTTCTCGTTTCACCGCCCGCTTTCGGCAGCACTACGGCTGTTTGCCGAAAACGCTACGTTAAGGAGAAGAAAAATGTCAAAAGTTTGCACTATTGCCTGGGTTCACGGCATCGTTCAGGGCGTCGGGTTCCGCTACAGCACCCAGCGTGAGGCTCTTCAGCTCGGGATCACGGGCTACGCGCGAAACATGGATGACGGCAGCGTTGAGGTGGTCGCCTGTGGCGACGCGAAGCAGGTAGAAAAACTGATGGTGTGGCTGAAAGCGGGTGGCCCGCGCAGCGCGCGGGTTGACAGGGTGCTAACGGAACCGCATCAACCCGGCCGGGAATACGAGAACTTCAGTATTCGTTATTAAATGCACTTCACCGGCTTTGGCAGGCCAGCAATTTTGGTGGCCTGTTTAGCCGGGCCTTTCGGAAACAGACGATACAGATAGCGGCTGTTGCCTTTCTCTTCGCCAAACTTATTGGCCATCGCTTTCACCAGCATGCGGATCGCCGGAGAGGTATTAAATTCGAGATAAAATTCGCGCACAAAACGCACGACTTCCCAGTGTTCGGGGGAGAGGGTGATACCTTCGTTTTCGGCGATTTTTTCCGCCAGTGGCTCGCTCCATAGCGTGGTATCTTTCAGATAGCCTTCGCTATCGGTCTCAATTTCCTGGCCTGCAAAAATGAACATAGTGCTCTGTCGATAAAGTAAAAACCGCCCCTAGTCTAGCAAAGAAGGGGCGGCATGAGAAACTTCGGTCTATAGAAGAAGCTGTAGCAGATTGTTGGCATTCAGCTTTTTTAACGCGTTGCATTTGTACGTCGAGACCTGTTTTTCGCTCATCTGCGTCATTGTCGCAACATGTCTTACCGATTGCCCGTTAACCAGCCTGTCGAGAACATTGAACTCCATGCCCGTCAGGCAACAATTCAGGCTGCGGACCCGACGGGGCTCTTTTGCAAGCAGATACGCTGCATCCGCGACGGCAATTCTGTCATCAATAATATATGAGGTCAGCGTGGCAAAACGCTTTCGCAGATGCGTGGCCAGCGCCCAGCCTTTTTCATTGCACACTAGATAAAGCGTTCCTTCCCAGCGGCTGGCCTCCAGCTGAAGCAGAATCTCAACCAGCGCCTGATGCGTCCCGGCGACGGAAAAGCGGCAGCGCACAACGAGGGTGTCGCAGGCCAATAACGAATGGCGCCACGTTACCGCGCCGCTTTCAACCAGCATTTGAGCGTTACGGCGCAGAAGGGCGTAGCGTAAACCTTCGGCATAAAAGCGATTATTATCAAGAATAACGTAATTCACGGCGGCCTCTTTATAACGTACTGGGTGTGTAGATAATGCGTAGCGTGCCGGTGTAATCCCCGGCATTTTTGCTGCTGGCAGTAAATGAAGGGGTTTTCAGGATAATAGGGGCTGGCACGCACAGTACGCTCTCGCGTCCGCCGGGCAGGACGACCTGACGCAGATACTGCGGATCGTTAGTCCCTTGCCAGACCACGGTTTTACCGTTAGCGACGATGTCTGTTGCGCCTGTGATGGGATGGGTGACAAAGACCTGATAGTCGAGACGGTCTCGCGCATCGGTCTGGCTTCCTCCGCGTCGCCTGATTGAAAACGCACCTTCAGTACGGCCCGCTGAGGTGAGTCCGTCGTCCTCAAACCGAAGGTAGGTGCGGGTGCTGGTGCTGTTTTTACCATCGTACAGGCACATATCCAGCGTATTTTCTCCCTGGATCTCACTGCCACCCGGCCGCCCCGGGAAGTTAGTCAGGTTGAGGTTAACGATGGGCGTGGAGTGCGGAAATGCCGGCAGATAAATCTGCTGATTACCCGGATCGACCACCTCAATGCGAATGTTTGCCTGCCACCTGGCGATAGTTAGATAGCCAGGGCATCCGACGTTTACGTCATTGAAGTCCCCGCCGCAGTCGGCGCTCCCCCATTGACGCAGGTTCTGCTTCAGCGTTGCGGTCCAGATCCCCGGCAGGGCGAGCTTATCCAGTTCGCTTTTCACAATATAGAAATCGAAGTAGGGCTCTCTGTTCCAGTCAGCGATTTTGGGTGTTCCGCCTGTCACAAAGCTGGCAAAGGTAAACACTTTATTGTTGATAAACATGTAGTGATCGCCATACACCTTGATATCCACCGTCTTGCTGGTGAGGGCATGCGTGAAACGTAAATTGATGGCATAGGGCGCGGCCGGGTTACCCGAGAACCAGACCGGAGAGTTCATGCAGGCCCCGTACGTGGCGTCGGTCCGGGACTGACAGGTCAGGGTATTACGTCCCCACTTTTGCGGGTCGGCGGTGTCAAAGCCGCCCGATTCATGCAACCAGATATCGAAACGCGCAGGCGGTGCCGTGCGATCGAAGCTGATCCCAACGCTGGTGTTTCGTCCCGCAGGGGCGCCCGCCAGCGTCTGGCCTGTCCACAGGCTTAACAACAGTAAAATAAAGAGGTACTTCATCACATCATTTCCCTTTAGTGAGGTTGTCGGCGTTCATGGCAGTTGGCCCGGCAGGTACCGATCGTCCGGCGAGCATCAGCTGTGCCTGCTGCTGGATGGCATCCGGCAGGGCCGAGAAGGTTAATTCCCGACAAGGAATTGAGCCGACATAGCGCACCACGTCGCGCATACTTTTCACGTTGAGTTCGCACTGATAAAACTGCTGCTGACGCACCAGGTAGAGGTTATGCAGCAGGGCATCGCTCTGGGCGCTGAATCCGCCGTTGCCGAGATCGCTCCAGCCGTTAACGTTCAGCGGCACACCACCGATAAACGGCGAATGACGCTCGTCGGTTAACTGGCCGAGCCAGGTGTAGCTTGCGGTGGTTTGCACATCCCGACGCAGCAGTTTGCCTGGCACCATAAACAGCGTTCTGCTGCCTGAACCTTGCGTGATCTCACTGCTGGCTCCCCGGGATACATCCAGCGATTCGTTAATCGTCAACGTGGTCTGCTGGTAGCCCGGTACGGCGAAGAGGGCGCGGCTATTACCCGGAATGTCTGCGCTCCCGCTGTTATCCAGCGACACGGCAACGCTCGGAGCCTGGGTATCAGTCGGTGTGGCAACGTTAACCGCGACGGCGGAAGCAGGGCGTCCGTCGCTCCAGCGGCCCAGCCACAGGCCAGAACGCGACAGCGCAAGTGTCGAGCTGTAGTTGCCGCTGGTGCTCAGCGTATGGCGTCTGTCCTGACGATCCCAGGCGTCGCTGACGGTCAGACTGTCGTTGCCATATCGCCCGCCCTGGCGCGTATAGGCTGAGGTATTCAGCGAGTCGCTGTTAATGCCTGATGCGCTAAGGCCGTACTCGTTTTCACCGCGTGCATCGCTGTACCAGTTATGCGCCACGTTGTAGCTCAGCTGATTTTTTTCACGCTGCTGGTGCTGCCAGGTCGCCCCCAGAGAGGTATAGCTAGATGCATCACCCTGACGGTTATGCGCCATGGACAGGCTCACGCTCAGGTAGCCGCCTTTGTCCCTGCCGTCGCGGGCATCATCGTTGCGCATGAAGAGGTTAACGCTGCTGTTAATGTTCAGACCATGGGTGCTAAAGGCATTGCTCAGACCTCCCTGCCAGGCCCGCGAGCGCGAGCGGGTCATATAGACCGATTCCCACGGCAAACCCGCATCGTGGCGATCGTCGCTATCCGGCAGCTCCCGGCGTGAAACGTACCGTCCTTCGTTGCGGTTATCCGAATAGCCGAGGCTCGCATACCAGGCGCCGACAGGGACGGAAAACATCACCGAGAGGGTGCGATAACAGCCGTTCACGGCGTCAAACCCGGCGCTTCGGTTGTTGCAGTTTTCCGCTGATAGCGCGTTGCGATAGAGGCTCAGTGAAAAACCGTCGTTGTAGCTGATTTGCTGAATATTGCCGCGCTGGCCTTCGCTGCCGTAAAGGTAGCTAAACCGGGTACTCAGCACGCCGTCGATCGGGCCCGCGTTGAAGCCCCGGCTCCAGTCGAGCGCATTTTCCAGGAAGCGCTGGTTTTGCTTTATCGTTGCTCCGCTGGTAAGCGCTAAGGTCTCGGTGACGGGCAGGCGTACGCCCGCCTGCGCAACCGCGCTGGGTTCTTCGTTTTGATCGCTATTGTCGGTTTCACCCGCCTGCAGGAACCACTCGACGCGGTCGAATGGCGTAATGCCGGTTCGGGTAAACGGCACCTGCTCGGTACGCGTTAGCCGGTTATTTTCATAGAACGACAGAGTGACGGTGTAGCTCCCGTCCGGAAACGATCGCGTGTCGAGAGTTTGCGCCCCGGCATTCAGGTAAAAGCTGGCCAGCAGCTGACTGCCACGGCGGGCATCAATACGCGCGTCATGGGAAAGCAGCACGGTGATAGGGGTTCCCTTTGACTGCTGAACCGGATTTATCCACGCCCGTGTTGAGCCTGCGCGCACGCCGCGAATTTTCCCCAGCGGCAGCTGGCTGAGGTTGATATTTCCACCAGCATTACTGAACAGATCGCGGGTATCCATTTCGCCCAGCTGGACATAGTACTGGCGCAAGATATCCTGGCGGAACCAGGCATTGTTAACGGTGATTTCCTGTTGCTGCTGGTGCCTTGAACGCTGTCCCAGCCAGGTCCAGTCGAGGTTAACATAGCCGTCCTGCGTGAGCGCCAGCGCGCCATTGCCCTGCACGGTGGCTGACTGATAATCCCTGTCGGCAACAAAATTAACATTCTGCTGATGGATAAGCGCATTTTCGGTGTCCTGCGTGGGCTGATACCACTGATTTTCCGCGGTGGCTTTAGGCAGGAATTTCTTGTCTAAAAACAGGCTAATACGGGCGTTATTCTCGTCATAGATAATGGCCGCGCGGTCGGTATCAATGTAATCGCAGCCCGCTGCGGAGCTGTTGCTGCTGCAGGCCAGGTTGCCGTTACGGGCAAGCGGAACGGCCAGCGTGGCAGACACGGTGGCAACGAGAGCAGGGTCGTCGTTAAACCGTCGTTTGATGGCTGCTACAACGGTTTCAGGTGCGACAAAACTGACCGTTTCAAGCGTGATATCCGTTTCAAACAGGCCAAGCGACTCGCCATAGAGGTTTACCTCTGTCCACAGGCGCTGGGTTTTCGCCAGATCTTCAAAACCTGCCGGGACGGTCATCCCGGCACAGGCGAGTTGGATGGAAGCGGGTAACAAAGCAACAAAGAGGAGAGTATTTCTGTGAAACGCCATGAACGAGCCTCGACATCATCCTGACGTCAGAGGGTGGGCACCCTCTGACGTTATTCCTTAGGTGCTGTGGTGTTACGCACCGCCTTCCGTGGTCGTCGCTTGCGTCAGCATCAGGCTGACAACGCCGCTGTACTGACCGGTTTTCAGAATGCCTTTGGTGGTCTGAGAAATGGTCAGCGGCAGTACCGCTGAACCGTTTTCAATGCTCCCCGGGAACAGTTCGGTACCGGTATATTCAACATCGGCGGTAGAGAGGGTTTTATCGCCCAGCTTCACCGTCATTGGGATGGACTCAGCACCGTCGGCATTTGCCAGCTTCGCGGCACTCACCAGACGGACTTTCACGTTGCTGGTGGCGGAGTTAGACCATACCTTGGTATTCAGGCGGTAGCTTTCCAGACCGCGGCCTGGCAGGTACTGCATATCGATGCTTGCCGGCAGCGGCGTATTATCGGCCTGGGTCATATCCAGCTGTGAATCAACGCTGGCGTTGACGGTAATATCTTTTTGGATCGCCAGCGCGCTAACGGACGTGGTCATCGCGGCAACAATCATCAGGGGTTTAAAATACTTACGCATTGATATCTCCATATTTACAAATGAGCACCCTGGCTCTTTAAACAAACCCTTTGGGGTCTTTACGGTAACGTCGTGTTATTGCACGACGGGTAAATCAGCTTCTTCAGCGGTTTTATTCACCCAGTTGAAGTAGCGGAATTTATATTTATGGCCTTGTGTCTTTGTGAGCGTTTTTAATTTCCGTTCGGTGTCTGGATAAATCGTCGCGTCTTCTTTAATCCATTTACACGACGAATTTGCGTCACAAATACCGATCTCTCTCAGCGGCACGCGCAGCGTACCGTTGTTTTTTAACGTCCCCCTGCGAGGGTCTATCGAGAGTGAAACCACACTTTTTTCCGGGGCGAGGTGGATCAGGGCGCCCCAGATGACATTGACGCCCAATGTCGCCTTCGCCGCAGCGCTTTCTGCCTGACCTGGAATAATGCTGTCAGGTTGCTTTACCCCTTCAAAATAGACGCGCCAGGTGGTCTCTTTTTCCGGTGGCGTGAGCGATACCAGACGAACGACGCGCATTGCGCCAGCCGCCAGGGCAAATTTTTCTGGCGTCACAACAACGCCACCTTCTTTCCACGAGGCGACATCAATCTCTTTTTCGTCGGCAGTGCCGGGATTAAGAATTTTCTTTTGCCTCACCCGAATGAACTGAATATCATCCGTTTTTGAAGCCACTTTTATTTGCGCCGCCCCGGACTTATCCACGTTAAGTTCCATCGGGTACACGCTCATATTGGCCATTGCCATTTCTGAGAAAAATGGTAATGACAGCGCGGCGACATAAAAGGCGGTTGTCATGTTCACTCTTTTTTTCTGTTTCACATTCTGCCTGCCTGCTCTGAGTTCATCGGTGGCGCGTTAACACCAGGACACCGTCTGCTTTCGTATCGCTTCAGGGCAGGGAAACTTTAACCAGAACAGCGGTTTGTGAAAATTTGTATTAATTAACTCGTTAAATACAGTTTTTTATCCTGCTTTTCTGTCTTTAAGGTTGTATAGTTAAGCGAAAATACCGCGACCAGGGATGGGAAGAAAATTCCTTCTGATTACAAAATAAGCAGATCAGGAGGTGGTTTTCATGTCGATGTACCAGGGATTAAAAAGCATGCGGTAACAGCCGAGAATAAAAGATGTTTTTTATATGCAATAATTCGTTGTTATTCGATCCTGAAGCACATGCAATAAGTCTTGTTGGACAACCCGAGTCTGTATTAACGCTTTCGGCACCGGCCGTTCGTCTTTTACAGGAGTTTATTAAGCACAGAGGTCGTGACCTTAGCCGGGATGAATTGATCGCGCGCGTGTGGGAAGCGTTCGGCTTTACGCCATCAGGAAATAATCTCAATAAAGCGGTAAGCGAATTACGTAAAAGCTTCCAGTCGCTGGGAGAGGGGCATGAATTTATCGTGACCGTACCCCGCTATGGATTTCGTTTTGAGGCCGATGTGATTTTTCAGCCTCGGGAGAATATTCAACCCGTTGATTCTCAGTCTCCGGTTGAACAGCAAGACGTAAAGCCGCGGCGCACGTTCCTGAAAAGGGGGGCGATTACGGCGGTCGCGATCGTCGCTGCACTAGGGGGATGCCTGTACTTTAGCCGCCCGCAGGGGATAACCGTTCCGGCGAAACTCACGCCAGTTAAGGAAAAAATTGCGCGTTGCAGTATCTGGATAATTAACGATCATGGACGGCCGTTAGTGTTATCGAAATTAGCGAAACAGCTGGAGGCGAATAACGTGGCATGCGAGCGAGAAGAGTATAATATTTATTATTTCAGCGCCCGTTTTGCTATTTCCGCCGCGGATGAGGTTTTCATTGGTGCCTGCCCGGGAAGTAAAACCAGACTGTGCAAAACCATTCGTTATAAAAGCGGGGCTGAAAAATGAAAATAAAACTTATTTTTGGGCTGAGCGGTGTACTGGTTGGTGGTGCAATAGCGCTTTTTTACTATTCTGGCGGCCTGGGTAAAAAGGATGTGCTTGCCTGCAGTACAGAATTTAATTTCACGCGCAATGAGGGAAAAGCAAGTGAGGTGAAGGTCAACACCTTTGCTCAGTTCTATTTTCATCAGGATGGAACCGGGTTGACGACTTACAAAGGCGCGGCAAGGGCTGGCGGGCAATGTTTGATCGTTGACAGGGATGTCGACTTTACCTGGGAGCAACGGAAAGATGATAACGTCATTGTATTGAGCTACACCAAAACCTGGCGTCGACACAATGACAATACCCCGGATGCTCAATGGGGAAGCTTCGCCTATCCGACCGCACGTTACTACCTGACGATCTCTGAACTGTCGCCCGCCGTGTGGCTGATTCAGGACCGGCGTTATCCTACCTATATCTGCCGGGGAGAATAAGACAAAAAAAAGAGAATGCCATGGGCATTCTCTTTTTTCGTATCAGTGATGCAGATTAATCCCGGCTGGCGAAGCCCAGAATGCTCAGCAGGCTGACGAAGATGTTGTACAGCGATACATACAGGCTCACGGTGGCGCGAATGTAGTTCGTCTCACCGCCGTGAATGATGTTGCTGGTTTCATACAGGATCGCGCCAGATGACAACAGGATAAACACCGCGCTAATCGCCAGATGCAGGGCAGGCAGCTGCAGGAAGATGTTAGCCACCATACCAATCAGCACCACCACGATACCCGCCATCAGCATACCGCCGAGGAAGGACATGTCCTTACGGGTGGTCAGCACGTAGGCCGAGCAGCAGAAGAACACCAGCGCGGTACCGCCCAGCGCCATGCCAATCACGTCGCCCATACCGGCAGACAGATACGCGTTCAGAATCGGCCCAAGGATATAGCCCAGGAAGCCGGTGAAGGCGAACGCGGACAGAATACCGACCGGTTTATCCGCGGTTTTGTAGGTCAAGAACATCAGCCCATACATCCCCACCAGCGTCAGGATCAGCCCCGGAGACGGCAGCATCAGCACGGTGCTGGCGGTGGCAGTGATCGCCGAAAACGCCAGCGTCAGGCTGAGCATGAAATAGGTATTGCGCAGCACCTTGTGGGTACTGAGTAGCGATGTGCGGTCGCGTGAAGAAGTAATAATACGATCCATGAGTCACTCTCTTATGACAGATGTAATTAGCGGAAAGAATAGGAAACGGCGAGCCAGTCTCAAAGTGGTTTTACCCATCTTTACTCAGCACGTTAGCGAAGGAGATGGTTATTTCTTCTGCAGAAATGCATTTCACCAGAATGAACAGCGGTTTGAGAAAATTTACCAGATCAACCTCTTATAGGTTACTGAAAAATATTGCGTTATTACCCTTAGGGCGCTAAGAGTTATCTCCGGATCGTCATAAAACAGACAATAAGGCGAAGGACATGAAACCACAAACACGCACGCGCTTTACACTCTCTTTACTTACCGCCGGGATCCTGTGCGCCAGTACGGCATCCTGGGCGGCCAACGTCCCGGCAGGAACCGCGCTGGCAGAGAAACAGGAACTGGTCAGAAATAATGGCAGTGAACCGGCTTCGCTCGATCCGCATAAAGTCGAAAGCGATGTCGAATTCAATATTATCAGCGATTTATTCGAAGGTCTGGTGAGCGTCTCCCCGACGGGTGAAATTCAGCCCCGGCTGGCGGAAAAGTGGGAGAACAAAGACAATACCGTCTGGACGTTCCATTTGCGGCCGGGCATCACCTGGAGCGACGGGACAGCGATTACCGCAGAAGATGTGGTCTGGAGCTGGCAGCGCCTGATCGATCCTAAAACGGCGTCACCGTATGCCAGCTATCCGGGCAACATGCATATTGCCAACGCGGCCGATATCGCCCAGGGGAAAAAAGCCCCCGATACGCTGGGGGTAAAAGCGATTAACGATACCACCCTGGAAGTGACGCTCACGCAACCAAACGCGGCTTTCCTTGCGATGCTGGCGCACCCGTCGCTGGTACCGGTGGACAAAGTGCTGATTGGGCGTTTTGGCGATAAGTGGACCAAGCCGGAGCATTTCGTCAGCAGCGGGGCGTATAAACTTTCTCAGTGGGTGGTCAACGAACGCATTGTGGCGGAGCGTAACGCGCGCTACTGGGATAATGCGCATACCGTTATCAACAAAGTGACGTATTTGCCCATCACCTCTGAAGCTTCGGATGTGAACCGCTATAAAGCGGGTGAAATTGATATTGTCTACACGGTCCCCATTAACCAGTTTGCCCAGCTGAAGAAAACCCTTGGCAGCGAGCTGGACGTTTCACCGCAGCTCGCGACCTATTACTACGAGTTCAACACCACGCGCCCGCCGTTCAACGACGCGCGCGTGCGTAAGGCGCTGAATATGGCGCTGGATAAAGACATCATTGCAGGGAAAGTGTTAGGGCAGGGGCAGCGTCCGGCGTGGCTGATTAGCCAGCCGGACATCGGTGGGGTCAAGCTGCAGAACCCGGATTACGCCAGCTGGCCGCTG
Source organism: Enterobacter sp. ZOR0014 (assembly GCF_000798855.1). Taxonomy (NCBI): domain Bacteria; kingdom Pseudomonadati; phylum Pseudomonadota; class Gammaproteobacteria; order Enterobacterales; family Enterobacteriaceae; genus Enterobacter; species Enterobacter sp. ZOR0014. Next base: position 21,280 of record NZ_JTLF01000146.1, read on the forward strand.
GACAAGCGCATCGCGGAGGCGAAAAAACTGCTCAGCGAAGCGGGGTATAACGAAAGCCATCCTCTGCGCTTCAACCTGCTTTATAACACCTCTGAATCGCACCAGCGCATCGCGATTGCCGCCAGCTCCATGTGGAAGAAAAACCTCGGCGTGGACGCGAAGCTGCAAAATCAGGAGTGGAAAACCATGCTGGATACCATGCACACCCACAACTTTGACGCGGTGCGTTACGCATGGATTGCGGACTACGACGATGCAGCAACCTTCCTGAACAACTTCCGTACCGGCGACAGCGAAAATACCAGCCAGTACAGCAATCCGGAGTACGACCAGGCCCTGATCAACGCCGCGAAAGCGAAAACAGCCGGGGAACGGGGTAAGTTCTACCAGCAGGCGGAGGATCTGCTTGGCCGTGATGTGCCAGCCATTCCGGTTTATCACTACGTTCGTACCCACCTGGTCAAACCGTGGGTAGGGGGATTCACACCGGATAAGCTCGGGTACTATTTCACAAAAGACATGTACATCAAAAAGCATTAAGAGGGCGGGCTGAATGTTATGCTGTTAAAATCGCCGATATGTCGTCAGTTCAACCGATTAAACGCGTTTTGGCTATTTTTACAGCGAACGATTGCAGCCACTCTTTACAGCACGCGGTGAGGTGTTTATAGTTCGCCTCACTTAGGAAGTGTGGCCGAGCGGTTGAAGGCACCGGTCTTGAAAACCGGCGACCCGA
>NZ_JTLF01000135.1:0-27902 GCF_000798855.1 Enterobacter sp. ZOR0014
GGTTTTCTCCCTCTCCCTGTGGGAGAGGGCCGGGGTGAGGGCACCAGCCCGCACCAGACCTAAGCCAGCTGCTTGCGGCTAATCAACGGCCCATCAATCTTCTTCATCGAGCGATCCAGCACCTCTTCAATCACCGACGACAGCTCGTTCAGCTCAAACTTCGCCACGTACCCGTCCGCCTTCACCTTGCGAATATGGTCTTCGTTGGCGTTGCCGGAAAGGGAAGAGTGGATCACCACCGGAATATCCTTCAGTACCGGGTCGGTTTTGATTTTGCGCGTCAGCGTAAAACCGTCCATCTCCGGCATTTCGAGGTCGGTCAGCACCAGGGCAATCTTATCGGTGATCGGCACACCTTCGGCCTGCGCCTGAGCGGCCAGCAGGCTAATTTTTTCCCACGCATCTTTACCGGTGATATGCAGCTGCGCCGGGATCTCCATCGCCTGCAAACCTTTCTCAAGCATCGAGCGCGCCACTTTGGAATCTTCCGCCACAATCGCCACAGAACCCGGCTTGATGTTGAATTTAGTGGTCTTCAGATTCGTGGCGTGCAGGTCGTGGTTCGCCGGGGTGATGTCATACAGGATCTGCTCAACGTCCAGCACCATCGCCAGTTCGTTGGTATCGGCCTTCTCGTCCAGGCAGGCAATACTGGTGATGTAGCGCCCGCTGACGGCAGTTTCCGCCGCGTGCACCTGCTTCCAGTCCAGACGCATGATGTTCTCAACCGACTCCACGGCAAACGCCTGCACGCTGCGGGCATATTCGGTAATCAGCAGGATGTTCAGCCCGGTGGTGGGTTTACAGCCCGCCACGGCGGCCAGATCGATCACCGGGATCACCTGATCGCGAATATTCACCATCCCCATCAGCGGAGACTTCATGCCGGCAGGTTTCGTGAACTCCGGCATCGGTACAATTTCGCGCAGCTTGAAAACGTTAATACCAAACAGCTCGGATTTGTTGTCGTTCAGAGAGGTGCCAAGACGGAACAGCAACAGTTCAAAACGGTTCGACAGGGTCAGATTCGCCCTGTCATCAATATCTTTCTGGAAATTATCCATTCTACCCTCGAGAGAAATGCTGGCCTTTTAATCGTTATCGGCATCCTGAGGGAAAAATGAAGGGCTAAACGCTGACCTTAGCGAAATCTTCGGCCAGCTCACATTCCGGGAACAGCGCTCGACACTCTGCCAGCAGGCTTTCGCACCCCCGCGCGTCGTAACGCGAGCTGACATGGGTGATAATGAGCCTGCCGACAGCTGCGTCACGGGCAAGCAGCGCCGCCTGACGCGTTGAGCTATGGCCCCGACTGTTGGCTTTCTCTTCCATCGCCGTCTCCAGCGTGGCTTCATGCACCATCACGTCCACGCCCTGAGCAAGCTGAACGGCGGCAGGGCACGGTGCCGTGTCACCAAAAATGGCCAGTTTTTTGCCCGGCTGAGGTGCGGCGAGATAATCCTGGCCGTTGATGATGCGCCCGTCCTCCAGCGTAACGTGCTTTCCGTGCTTCAGGCGCTGGAACAGCGGTCCAGGCTTTACGCCATCGGCGATGAGCGCGGCGGCATCCAGCGCGCCGGGTTTGTCGTGTTCCTCAATGCGGTAGCCATAGCACTCCACCGGATGATTAAGCGGTCGGGCGGTGACCTGATAATCCCCATCGTCGAAAACCAGGCCTTCGGTAATCTCAACGACCTCAAGCGGATAGTCGGTCCAGGAGCCGCTGAGGCGTAGCGCGGTTTCAACAAATTCCCGGATCCCCACAGGCCCATAAATCGTCAGCGGGTTGGCATTACCGGCCATTGAGCGGCTGCAAAGCAAACCGGGAAGGCCAAAAAGATGGTCGCCATGCAGGTGAGTGATGAAAATTTTATCCAGCTTGCCGGGGTGATAAGCGGTATGTAAAAGCTGATGTTGTGTCCCTTCACCACAGTCAAACAGCCATAGTCCGCCACGGGTGGGATGTTTAAGATCCAGCAGTATCGCGGTCACATTTCGTGATCGGGTTGGCACGCCAGCAGACGTCCCCAGAAAAATCAGTTCCATAATGCAATCAGCCCTTTGCCGAACGGGGAGGGGTTTAGTATAACGTGATGAACCCCAGGAAGGAGAAAGAGATGATCCAGTGGCAAGATTTACACCATAGTGAGCTCACCGTTCAGTCGCTCTACGCGTTGCTCAGACTGCGCTGCGAAGTGTTTGTGGTTGAACAAACCTGTCCGTATCAGGATATCGACGGTGATGATCTCACAGGGGAAAACCGTCATATCCTCGGCTGGAAGGATAACGAGCTGGTGGCGTATGCGAGGATTCTGAAAAGCGAGGACGATTTTGAGCCCGTCGTGATAGGTCGCGTCATTGTCAGCAACAAAGCTCGGGGCGAAAAACTCGGCTATCAGCTGATGGAAAAAACGCTGGATGCGTGCCGGGAACAGTGGCCGGACAAGGCGTTATACCTGGGCGCGCAGGCGCACCTGCAATCCTTCTACGGCCATTTTGGTTTTACGCCGGTTACCGACGTTTATGACGAAGATGGCATCCCGCACATCGGCATGGCACGGGAAGTGAAACAGGCGTAATGGCACGTCGTTGTCTATAGTTAGCGGACTGGTGTACTAACATGGAGAAAAATATGTCATTTCAATCCTGGGATACCCGTATCGACGACGACCTGGCTTTGCTGAGCGAAACGCTGGAAGAGGTGTTACGTTCCTCGGGCGACCCTGCCGATCAGAAATATATTGAGTTAAAAGCCCGTGCTGAACAGGCGCTGCATGAAGTGAAAAACCGCGTCAGCCATGCGTCTGATACTTACTACTACCGTGCCAAAAAAGCGGTTTATCGTGCCGATGACTATGTCCATGAAAAACCGTGGCAGGGCATTGGGGTGGGTGCTGCCGTAGGGCTGGTGCTGGGTCTGCTGCTGGCCCGTCGTTAAGCCGCTTAACCACTCCCTATACGTGGGTACTGCTATTTATGTTCAGTACCCCGTATAATATGCGGTTTTAACGGGGAGAGGTTCGCGTGAATTCGATTTTCCTTGCGCTGGAGCAACTGCATACCCAGCTTTCGCAAGCGTTACCCGCCACACCCGGCCTGCGTCATTTCGACGTCTCTTTCCCGTTAAACGACGCCTTCGATCCTCTCGCCTGGCTTGGCGAGCAGCAGTGCTATCCGCAATTTTACTGGCAGCAGCGTAACGGTGATGAAGAGCTGGCTGCGCTGGGGGCGGTCACCCAATTTTCCTCTCTGGCGCTGGCCTCACAGTTTTTGCGTGCAGAACATGCGCCAAAAGAGACTCGCATCTGCGGCCTCAACGCATTCAGCCCGGAGCAGGGCAGTCTTTTTCTGCCGCGCCTGCTCTGGCGACGTACCGCTGGCAACGCTACCTTGCGCCTGCAGCTGTGGAGTGATCGCTCGCTTCAGGACGACGCGCGCACTGCCCTGGAATTACTCCAGCAACTCCGTCCAGCCAGAGCCATTCGTCCACTGTCTGTCCAGGTTGAGCGCGAAACGCATCTGCCGCAAAAACCGGAATGGTTGACCCTGATCGGCAAGGCGACGGAGACTATCGCGCGCGGCGATTTCGAAAAGGTCGTGCTTGCCCGGGCCACCGATCTGCAGTGTAAACAGCGGGTTAATCCTGTCGCTCTGATGGCCGCCAGCCGCGCCCTGAATCTCAACTGCTATCATTTCTGCATGGTATTCGACGCCCGCAACGCGTTCCTCGGCTCCACGCCCGAGCGCCTCTGGCGGCGACGTGGCAAGCTGCTGCGCACCGAAGCCCTGGCGGGCACCGTCGCCAGCCATACGGATGATAAACAGGCGCAGCGCCTGGGCGAGTGGTTGCTGAATGATGATAAAAACCAGCGTGAAAATATGCTGGTCGTGGAAGATATCTGCCAGCGTCTTCAGCACCATACGCAGACGCTTGAGGTATTGCCTGCTCAGGTCGTCCGGCTGCGTAAAGTCCAGCATTTACGACGCTGTATCTGGACGGAGCTAAAACAGGCCGATGACGAATTGTGTCTGCATGTGCTCCAGCCGACAGCCGCCGTTGCCGGGCTTCCGCGACAGCCCGCGCGTGCGTTTATCCACAACGTTGAGCCTTTCAACCGCGAATGGTACGCCGGTTCGGCCGGGTATTTATCGCCCGATCAAAGCGAGTTCTGTGTGGCGTTGCGCTCGGCGCGCGTCCAGGATGACGCCCTGCGGCTCTACGCCGGGGCGGGCATCGTCAGCGGATCTGACCCGGAGCAGGAGTGGCAGGAGATCGAAAACAAAGCCGCTGGCTTGCGCTCTCTGCTCCTTAGGGATTAATACTGATTCGCGCAATCCCGATTCATATCAAAATTCCAATTTTTTCTATTATTTATACTGTGTCGCATTCTTGATACCGGACAATCTCATGTCAGTAAGTTCTTTTAACCGACGCTGGGCGGCGGTGATCCTTGAAGCCCTGACGCGCCATGGCGTCAGGCACGTGTGTATTGCACCGGGTTCTCGCTCAACGCCGCTGACGCTGGCGGCCGCCGAAAATCGGGCATTGATTCATCACACCCATTTTGATGAGCGTGGCCTTGGGCATCTGGCGCTTGGGCTGGCAAAGGTCAGCAAAGAACCTGTGGCGGTGATTGTCACCTCCGGTACCGCCGTGGCGAACCTCTACCCGGCCCTGATTGAAGCCGGGCTAACCGGTGAAAAGCTGATCCTGCTGACGGCCGACCGTCCTCCTGAGCTTATCGACTGCGGAGCGAATCAGGCCATTCGCCAGCCGGGACTCTTTTCTTCGCATCCTTCGCAGACGGTTTCGCTGCCGCGTCCTACCCAGGATATTCCGGCAAGCTGGCTGGTCTCCACGGTCGATCACGCCATGGAGACATTGCGCAGCGGGGCGTTGCACATTAACTGTCCATTTGCCGAGCCGCTGTATGGCGAACTGGACGATACCGGCCTTGACTGGCAGCGCTCCCTCGGTAACTGGTGGCAGAGTGAAAAACCGTGGCTGCGCGGGCAAACGCATCTTGAGAGCGCGAAACAGCGCGACTGGTTCTTCTGGCGCCAAAAACGCGGCGTGGTTATTGCCGGGCGCATGAGCGCCGCCGAAGGCAGGCGGGTCGCCGAATGGGCGCAAACCCTCGGCTGGCCGCTGATTGGCGACGTGCTTTCCCAGACCGGTCAGCCGCTGGCGTGCGCCGATCTCTGGCTCGGGAATGCGAAGGCGGTCACTGAGCTTTCACAGGCGCAGATTGTGGTTCAGATCGGCGCCAGCCTGACCGGGAAACGCCTGCTGCAGTGGCAGGCGACCTGCACGCCGGAAGAGTACTGGCTGGTCGACCCGCTGGAAGGGCGGCTTGACCCGGCGCACCATCGCGGCCGCCGTCTGGTGAGCAACATTGAGAGCTGGCTGGAACTGCATCCGGCGGAAAAACGTCAACCCTGGGCGGTGGCAATCCCCGAATTGTCTCGTCAGGCGTGGGAAATCACCAAAGCGCACTGTGAGACATTCAGCGAAGCCGGTCTGGCGCACCGTATTCGTCAGTATCTGCCTGAACAGGGCCAGCTGTTTGTCGGTAACAGCCTGGTGGTGCGTCTGATTGACGCCTTTTCGAAGCTGCCTGCGGGCTACCCGGTTTACAGCAACCGCGGTGCCAGCGGCATCGATGGGCTGATCTCGACGGCGGCGGGCGTGCAGCGCGCCAGCGCGAAATCGACGCTGGCGATCGTGGGCGATCTCTCCGCGCTTTACGATCTCAACGCGCTGGCGCTGCTGCGTCAGGCTTCCGCACCGTTTGTGCTGATCGTCGTGAACAACAACGGCGGGCAGATTTTCTCTCTGTTGCCAACGCCCCAGAGCGAGCGTGAGCGTTTCTATCTGATGCCGCAGAACGTGCAGTTTGAACATGCTGCGGCAATGTTCAGCCTGAAATATCACCGCCCGGAGAGCTGGGAACAGCTGGAAACAGCGCTAAGCAGCGCCTGGAAGCAACCGGGCGCGACGCTGATTGAGCTGTTCGTGAACGATGCCGACGGTGCGCAGAGCCTGCAAAGCCTGCTGGCACAGGTGAGCCAGCTGTGATCCTCGCAGGCGTGCAGCAGACCGGAGAACCAGGCTATCCCTGGCTGGTCTTTTTGCACGGTTTTTCCGGAGACTGCCGCGAGTGGCAGGTTGTCGGGGAGACGCTGAGCGAGTATCCCCGGCTCTATCTTGACCTGCCGGGGCACGGTGAATCCCGGAATATTACCGTGACGGGGTTCGAGGAGATGAGTACGTTACTTACCCGAACTCTGATTAGTTACAACATACTTAACTACTGGATGGTGGGGTACTCCCTCGGCGGCCGCATTGCGATGTTTCACGCCTGCCAGCAGCCGAAGGGGCTGTTGGGCGTGATGGTTGAGGGCGGACATCCGGGCCTGCAGAACGCCGACGATCGCCATGCGCGGCGGGTATCCGACCACCGCTGGGCGACACGTTTTCGCACCGAACCGCTGGATAAGGTCTTTGCTGACTGGTACCAGCAGCCGGTGTTTGCCTCTCTCCCGGACGCTGAGCGGAAGGCGCTTATTACCCTGCGCAGCCAAAACAACGGCATAACGCTGGCGAAAATGCTTGAAGCGACCTCGCTGGCCGGGCAGCCGGATTTACGTCCCGCGCTCAGCACCCGCCATTTCTCTTTTGATTACCTCTATGGCGAACGTGATAAAAAGTTCGCGGCCCTTGCCGCCGAACTGCACGCTGTTAGCCATGCAATTCCAAACGCCGGACACAACGCCCACCGGGAAAACCCCGCTGCGGTCGCCGCGAGTCTGGCTCAGATACTGCGTCTTCGAACAAAGGACACTCTATGATCTATCCTGATGAAAACATGCTTTACGCGCCGGTCGAATGGCAAGACTGCTCCGAAGGCTACACCGACATTCGTTACCACAAATCCGCTGACGGCATCGCTAAAATCACCATCAACCGTCCGCAGGTGCGTAACGCCTTCCGTCCGCTGACCGTCAAGGAGATGATCCAGGCCCTGGCGGATGCTCGCTATGACGATAACATCGGCGTGATTGTCCTGACCGGCGAAGGTGAGAAAGCCTTCTGCTCCGGTGGCGATCAGAAAGTGCGCGGTGACTACGGCGGATACCAGGACGATGCGGGTACGCATCACCTGAACGTGCTTGATTTCCAGCGCCAGATCCGCACCTGCCCGAAACCGGTGGTGGCGATGGTGGCGGGTTACTCCATCGGCGGCGGTCATGTGCTGCACATGATGTGTGACCTGACCATTGCCGCCGAGAATGCCATCTTCGGCCAGACCGGTCCAAAAGTGGGCTCTTTCGACGGCGGCTGGGGCGCTTCCTACATGGCGCGCATCGTCGGGCAGAAAAAAGCGCGTGAAATCTGGTTCCTGTGCCGTCAGTACAACGCCCAGGAAGCGCTGGATATGGGCCTGGTGAATACCGTGGTACCGATTGCCGATCTCGAAAAAGAGACCGTCCGCTGGTGCCGTGAAATGCTGCAAAACAGCCCAATGGCGCTGCGCTGCCTGAAAGCGGCACTCAACGCTGACTGTGACGGTCAGGCGGGCCTGCAGGAGCTGGCGGGCAACGCCACCATGCTGTTCTACATGACCGAAGAGGGTCAGGAAGGACGCAACGCGTTTAACGAAAAACGCCAGCCTGATTTCAGCAAATACAAACGGAACCCGTAATGCGTCGCGCGCAGGTTTACCGCTGGCAGATACCGATGGACGCGGGCGTGGTGCTGCGTGAACGGCGGTTAAAAACCCGTGATGGCTTCTTTGTGTATCTTCAGCAGGGTGAGCGAGAAGGCTGGGGCGAGATTTCGCCGCTGCCGGGCTTTAGCCTGGAATCGCTCGATGATGCACAGGCTGCGCTGCTGGCGTGGGCAGGTGCGTGGCGTGAGGGCGCGAACCCGGCGTTGCCGGACGTGCCTTCTGCGGCCTTTGGTATCAGCTGTGCGCTGGCAGAACTGGAGGGCAGCCTGCCGGAAGAGGGCAATTACCGCGCGGCACCGCTGTGCACGGGCGACCCGGACGAGCTCTTTGCGTTGCTCTCCACCATGCCGGGCGAGAAAGTGGCGAAAATTAAGGTCGGTCTCTACGAAGCGGTGCGCGACGGAATGGTCGCCAACCTGCTGCTGGAAGCGATTCCCGATTTGCACCTGCGTCTTGACGCAAACCGCGCCTGGACGCCGCTTAAGGCGCAGCAGTTTGCGAAATACGTCAACCCGGCGTACCGCAGCCGCATCGCCTTCCTGGAAGAGCCGTGCAAAACCCGCGACGATTCGCGCGCGTTTGCTCGTGAAACGGGGATTGCTATCGCCTGGGATGAAAGCCTGCGCGAAGACGATTTTGAATTTATTGCCGAGCCGGGCGTCAGCGCAGTGGTGATTAAACCGACGTTAACCGGCAGCCTGGCGAAGGTCCGCGAGCAGGTTGCCGCGGCGCATGCGCTGGGTCTGACGGCGGTGATCAGTTCGTCGATTGAGTCCAGCCTTGGGCTGACCCAGCTGGCACGTATTGCCGCCTGGTTAACGCCTGACGCTGTCCCCGGCCTCGATACGCTGAACCTGATGCAGGCTCAGCTTCTCCGCCAGTGGCCGGACAGCGCGCTGCCGTGCCTCAGCGTTGAGGCGCTGGAGCCGCTGCTATGAGTTTTATCGACTGGCCATGGCGGCACTGGTGTGCGCAGTTTGCCGACAAACCTGCTCTCAGGCTGAACGACGACGCGCTGAGCTGGCAACAGCTGTGCACGCGTATCGATCGCCTTGCAGCGGGCTTTCATCAGCAGGGGGTGGAGGAGGGTGACGGTGTTCTGCTGCTGGCCTATAACCACCCGCAAACGCTGATGGCATGGCTGGCGCTGCTCCAGTGCGGCGCGCGTATTCTTCCAGTGAATCCACAGCTGCCGCGTCCGCTGCTGGACGTGCTGCTCCCCCAGATGACCCTGCGCTTTGCGCTGGTGCTGGACGGCAGCTACGACGCTCTTTCTGCCCTGAGCATGCGTGAGCCAGCCGATGCATACCGCGTTGCATGGCAACCGGCGCGGCTGGCCTCGATGACGCTCACCTCCGGCTCGACCGGGCTACCGAAGGCGGCGGTGCATACCTGTGCCGCCCATCTTGCCAGCGCACGCGGCGTGTTGTCGCTGATGCCCTATGGGGACAACGACGACTGGCTCCTTTCGCTGCCGCTATTTCACGTTTCCGGTCAGGGAATTTTATGGCGCTGGCTGGTGGCCGGGGCACGCTTAACGGTGCGCGAGAAACAACCTCTGGAACAGGCGTTACGCGGCTGCACCCACGCCTCGCTGGTGCCGACCCAGCTCTGGCGTCTGCTTAATCGTCACAAGCCTGTTGCACTGAAAGCGGTGCTGTTGGGCGGGGCTGCAATCCCCGTTGATTTAACACAGCAGGCGCGCGAACAGGGTATTCACTCCTTCTGCGGTTACGGCCTCACCGAGTTTGCCTCTACCGTCTGTGCGAAAGAGGCAGACGGCGAGCCGGACGTAGGGTATGCGCTGCCGGGCAGAGAGGTGCAGGTCGTTGAAGGTGAAGTCTGGATTAGGGCGGAAAGTATGGCTTCCGGCTACTGGCGGGACGGTGCGCTGATGCCGTTGACCAATGCGCAGGGATGGTTCGCCACCCGCGACCGTGGGGAATGGCATAACGGGCGACTGACGATTTTAGGCCGCATAGACAATCTCTTTTTCAGCGGAGGAGAGGGGATCCAGCCGGAATCGCTGGAACGTGTTATCGCCGCACACCCGCAGATTAACCAGGTGTTTATCGTCCCGCTGGACGATGCCGAGTTTGGACAACGTCCGGTGGCGGTGGTGGAGTGCGAGCCGGGAACGGATATCGCGCAATTTCCTGACTGGATCCAGGGCAGACTGGCGCGCTTTGAGCAGCCGGTCCACTGGCTGGTACTGCCGGCGGAGCTAAAAAATGGCGGGATTAAGATCTCCCGCCAGGCGTTAAAACAGTGGGTGAATGCCCAGCTGTCGGCGTAATTATCCGATATCCGGCTCCGGTTTGCGCTGGCGACGGCGCAGCAGGCGTAATACCGGCGGCACCACAATCACCATGATTGCCAGCGCTAACAGGACCTTCGCGACGCTGCTGTCCCACAGGATCGACATATTGCCGTTACTGATGGACAGCGCGCGGCGCAGGTTCTGCTCCAGCATCTCGCCAAGCACGAACCCCAGAATCAGCGGTGACATCGGGAAGTGCATCTTACGGAGTATGTATCCCAGCACGCCCAGGACCACCATCAGCACCAGGTCAAACGTGGTGCTGTGCACCGCGTACACCCCTACAGCAGAGACGGCGGCAATCGCCGGGACCAGGAACCACAGGGGAATAGTCAACATGCGGGTGAACAGCCCAATCAGCGGGATATTCATAACCAGCAGCATCACGTTAGCGATCAGCAGGGCGGCAATCAGCCCCCAGACAATATCCGGCTGCTCGGTAAACATTGCCGGTCCCGGCGTGATGTTATAGAGCGTCAGGGCGCCCATCATCACCGCCGTGGTGCCGGAGCCCGGTACGCCAAGGGTCAGCATCGGGATAAACGAGCCACAGGCCGAGGCGTTATTGGCCGCCTCAGGCGCCGCCACGCCGCGAATATCGCCTTTACCAAAGCTGTCGCTGTTGCCGCTGAGCTTTTTCTCGGTCATGTAGGTAATGGCGCTGGCGATGGTGGCCCCGGCGCCCGGCAGGATGCCGACAAAGAAGCCAATTACCGATGAACGCAGCGTGGTGCCGATGCACTGCGCGCCCTCTTTAGCGCTAAAGAGCATCCGGCCGGTTTTGCGCACCAGCGTCTGCCCGCTGCTGGTATGTTCCAGCATCAGTAAGATTTCAGAGACAGAGAACAGACCAATCACGACCACGATAAACTGCACGCCGTCGGACAGGTGAACGCTGTCGAAGGTAAAGCGATAGACCCCGGTGTTGGCATCCACGCCGACGGTGGCTAACCCTAAGCCAATCAGCGCGGACAAAAACGACTTGAGCGGATTTTGCGCCATCATGCTGCCGAGACAGGCAATGGCAAACACCATCAGGGCAAAATATTCTGCCGGACCAAACGCCAGAGACCACTGGGCCAGCGCAGGTGCAAACAGAATGATGCCGCCAATGGCAACCAGCGAGCCAAAGAACGAACTGACCGCTGAAATGGAGAGCGCCACGCCCCCACGACCCTGTCGCGCCATCGGATAGCCATCCAGCGCGGTCATGATCGCCGCCGCATCTCCCGGCACGTTAAGCAGGATCGACGAGATGCGCCCGCCATATTCACAGCCGATATAGACCGTTGCCAGCAGGATCAGCGCCGATTCCGCAGGCAGATGCAGGGCAAAGGCCAGCGGAAGTAAAATTGCTACCCCGTTGATCGGCCCAAGACCCGGCAGCAGGCCGACAATCGTGCCCACGAAACAGCCGATCAGGGCGATCACCAGGTTTTCCGGGGTCATCGCCACGGCGAACCCCTGTGAGAGGTAAATCCAGGTATCCATAGCGTGCTCCGTTAATTAAGCCAGGCGCCGAGCGGTAACGTCACGTCCAGCAGGCGGTCAAAGGCGTACCACAGTAAAATCCCCATCACCACGCCTGAGATCCCTGCCGCAGGCAGGGTGGCGTTAAACAGCATGCCGATCACCATCGTCAGGATGGCGGTCGCCACCGGGAAGCCGAGCCATTCAAAGCCCCAGGCGTACATCAGCAGGACAATGACCATCACCAGCAGACGCTGCAGAATGCGACGCGGTGGCCACTCGACGGTGTCCGGGTGGCGCAACAGCAGCGCCACCGAGCAGAGCAGCATCAGGCCGACAATGCCCATCGGGAAGGGGCGTGGCCCTACGGGTTCATAGCTGTATTCGCTGTGGATCTGCCAGGCGACAAACATCCCGCCAACGCAGAGCAGCAGCCATATCCCGGCAAAAATACGATCGCTCATAGCGCCTCCGGTTATTTCGCCAGGCCAAAGGCTTTCGCCTGCTCGCGGTAGTCATTCACCTGTTTTTTGACGTACTCATCCAGTGGCTTACCGGTCAGGTTAAATTCAAACAGCCCGCGCAAATCGCGCTGTTTCTTAAACTCTTCGGTCTGCTGGAGTGTGTTGAACGCGTCGACCCACCACTGGTACTCGGCATCGGTCACTTTTGGCCCGACGAAGAACCCGCGGATGATCGGCCAGACCAGGTTGTAACCCTGCTCTTTGGCGGTCGGCACGTTAGCCAGCTGTCCCGGCAGACGGTTTTCCGAGAAGACCGCCAGCACGCGGATTTTGTCCCCGTTCAGGTAGGGCACCATCTCGCTGAGATCGCCGGAAACGGCCTGAACGTGGTTGCCCATCAGTGCCGTAACCGGCTCGCCGCCGCCTTCAAAGGCCACGTAGCGCATTTTGTGTGGGTCAACCTTCGCCTGTTGCGCGAGAAGGGCGGCTTTCATCCAGTCCTGGCTACCGATCGACGCGCCTGCGCCAATCACCACGCTGTTCGGATCTTTTTCCATGGCGGTGAGCAGGTCTTTCAGGGACTTCCACGGTGAGTCGGCACGCACGGCAATCATCCCGTAGTCGGTACCGACGGTCGCCAGCCAGCGCACGTCATCCACGCCATAACGGCCAAACTTGCCCTGAGACAGGTTCAGCAGTGAACCACCGGAGAAGGCCACCACCGTCCCCGCTTCCGCAGGTCGTTGTGCGACGATGGCGTTATAGGCCACCGCGCCCACGCCGCCGGGCATGTAGGTCACGCGCATCGGTTTCTCGATGGCCTTCGTCTCCAGCATGCTGACCTGAATCAATTTGCAGGTGAGATCGAAACCGCCACCCGGTTTGGCCGGGGCGATACATTCGGTACGGGACGGGGCGTCTTGCGCCTGAACGACAGAGGTACTCAACAGGAATGCGCTTGCAGCAAGGGTAGAAAGTAAGTGTTTTTTCATCGTTTATCCTCACGCCGGGGGACGGGTATGGGTCTTTTTTCTGATTATGTGAACCGCCTTGTAGCGGTTCCGTTGCGTGATTGTTAAAACAATAACCTTTCATTTCCCTTTCAATGGGGAACCAACTTTACAGGATGTGACATGCGTCTCTTACTCGCAGAAGATAATCGTGAGCTGGCTCACTGGCTGGAGAAAGCGCTGGTGCAGGAGGGCTTCGCCGTGGATTGCGTGTCTGACGGGCGTGCCGCCGACCATCTGCTGCAGGGAGAACATTACGCGGTTGCTATTCTGGACATCGGCATGCCCGGTTTTGATGGCCTGGAAGTGGTCCATCGCCTCAGAAAACGGGGGCAGACGCTGCCCGTCCTGTTCCTGACTGCGCGCAGCAACGTGGCGGACCGGGTAAAGGGCCTGAACGCCGGGGCTGATGATTATCTGCCAAAACCGTTTGAGCTGGAGGAGCTTGACGCCCGGCTGCGTGCCCTGTTGCGCAGAAGCGAGGGGCGCACGCAGGAACGCCAGCGTCTTGGGGAACTGGAGTATGACGACGAGGGCTTTTTCCTGCTCCGCGATGAACCGCTTTCCCTGACGCCGCGCGAGCTCTCTCTGCTGAAAGTGCTGATGCACCGCCGCACCCGTCCGGTTTCGCGGCAGCAGCTTTTTGACCAGGTGTTCAGCCTGAACGACGACGTCAGCCCTGAAAGTATCGATCTTTATATTCACCGCCTGCGAAAGAAGCTCACCGGCAGCGGCGTGCGGATCACCACGTTACGGGGGCTGGGATACGTGCTGGAGTGCGGCGATGAGAGGGTTTAAGCCGCAGTCGCTCTATCTGCAACTGCTGCTTTTCCTTGGCCTGCCGCTACTGTTGCTGTGGGGATTGTCAGCCTTTAACAGCTACGTCAGCGCGTTGCAGGCGGCCACGCAGGCTTACGACCGCACGCTGTTATCCTCTGCCCGCACCATTTCGGAACGGCTGGAGGTACGCGACGGCAAGCTGGCGGTGGACGTGCCCTGGGTGGTGCTTGATAGCTTTGAGCTCAACATGAACGACCGGCTCTATTACAAGGTGGTCGACCCCGACGGGCGGGTGATCTCCGGCTATGACGATCTGCCGAAGATGCCGCCTGCAACATCGCGTACCACGCTCTACCCCGCGCTGGCGTGGTTTTACCATACCGAATATCGCGGGCAGGCGATTCGGGTGGCGCGTCTGCTGCAGCCCGTGAATCAAGATTCTATTTTTGGCATGGCGGAAATATACGTTGCGGAGACGCTCCAGTCACGCCGCTATCTCGCCAGCCAGTTGCTCTTTTCATCCTGGGTTTCGCAGGGGCTGCTGGTGCTGCTGACGCTGGTGCTAACCGCCTGGATGCTGCGCCGCGTGTTGCGTCCGATGCGCCAGCTCTCCTCGCTGATGGTGCGGCGCGAGCCGGGCCTGCTGGCACCGCTGCCGGAGCTGTTGCCCTGGTCCGAGACCCGGCTGCTGATTGTGGCTTTTAACCGCTATATCGACCGTCTGCGCGGCGTGCTTTCGCGTCAGGAACGTTTCAACGCGGATGCATCGCACCAGCTCAAAACGCCGCTGGCGGTACTTAAAACACAGGTGTCTGTCGCGCTTACTCGCCAGGATCCCGCTTTGTGGCAGGAGAGTCTGCGGGCAATGAACGCCACGCTGGATGAGACTATCGTACTCACCGAGCGGCTGTTGCAGCTTTCGGCGGTGAAGGGGAGAGAGCAGGGCGATCGTCAGTTCTCGCCTGTGGATCTGGTTCAGGTGGTGCAGAACTGCTGCTTCTCCCGACTGGCGCAGGCGCGGAGCAAAGGGATCGATCTGGGTTATGACGGTGTGGAGCAGCCGGTCATGATCGAAGGCGATGACGTCCTGCTGGGCGAACTGTGCGCTAACCTGCTGGAGAACGCGATTAAATATACCCCAGCAGGCGGGACCGTGACCGTTTTCCTGCGCGCAGAGGCCGGTGCCGTTGAGCTGCGCGTTGAAGACAGCGGCCCCGGTATTGAAGAGGATCAAATTCACCAGGCAATGCTCCCTTTCCACCGCCTGGACAACGTTGGGGACGCTGCCGGTTCCGGGATCGGGCTGGCACTGGCGGGTGACATTGCCCGGCTGCACCGCAGCCATTTGCAACTCAACCGCAGTGAATCCCTGGGTGGCCTGTGTGTCAAAATGCGCTTTCTGTTGCTTGCATAAAAAAGCCGCAAGTTTCAAATCGTTACAATCTTCCCCCCCGCCGCACGCAGAGTGCTTGATCCCCGGGAGACTCAGGTTAAAATCTCGCGGTTTTGGGACTTCTCTATAAAATTGCGCGGGATCATGACAATGAAAAAAGTGGCATTACTGGGCTTCGGCCTGATGGTTGTATCTGCGGCGGCTAACGCCATCAGCTTCAACGGCTCGGCGGGTCAGGACTATACCCACCTGGGCTTTGGCCTGGGAACAGAGACTTCCGGTCTGGCGATGACCGGTGGCTGGACGCATAACGATGACGACGGCGATGCGGCAAGCCTCGGTCTGGGTCTGAACATTCCTCTTGGTCCATTCCTGGCGACCGTCGGCGGTAAAGGTATCTATACCAACCCGAACGACGGTGACGAAGGGTATGCTGCAGCGGTGGGTGGCGGCCTGCAGTGGAAAATTGGCGACAGCTTCGGTCTGTTTGGCGAGTATTACTACTCTCCGGACTCGCTCTCCAGCGGTATCGACAGCTATGAAGAAGCCAACGCCGGCGCGCGCTGGACCATCATGCGTCCGATTACCATCGAGGCGGGCTATCGCTACCTGAACATGGCGGGCAAAGACGGCAACCGCGACAACGCGCTGGCCGACGGTCCCTATGTGGGCGTAAGCGCAGGCTTCTAATCCTGTCGGCGCGGCGTTCCGTCGCGCCAGTTTCTCTCTTCTCCCTCCCGCGTTTGCGCTATAGTGTTTTCACCAAATAAGCGGGAGAACACAATGATTAACGTGGAGATGTTATCCACCGGCGACGAAGTGCTGCATGGACAAATTATTGATACCAATGCTGCCTGGCTTGCCGATCTTTTCTTTGAGCAAGGATTACCGTTAACGCGTCGCAATACGGTAGGCGACAATCTTGAGTCGCTGGTCAGCATTCTGCGTGAGCGGAGCGAACACTGCGATGTGCTGATCGTGAATGGCGGACTCGGTCCTACCAGTGACGATCTCAGCGCGCTGGCCGCCGCAACCGCAAAAGGTGAAGGGCTGGTGCTGCATGAGGCATGGCTTTCACAGATGGAACGCTTTTTCTCCGAACGTGGCCGCGTTATGGCCCCCAGCAACCGCAAGCAAGCTGAAATCCCCGCCAGTGCTGAGCTGGTTGATAACCCGGTCGGCACCGCGTGCGGGTTTGCCCTGCAGCTGAACCGTTGCCTGATGTTCTTCACGCCCGGCGTACCTTCCGAATTTAAAGTGATGGTTGAGCAGAAGATCCTGCCGCGCCTTCGCGACCGTTTTACCCTGCCTGAACCTCCGCTGTGCCTGCGACTGACCACGTTTGGCCGTTCTGAAAGCGATCTGGCCCAGAGTCTTGACCACCTGCAATTGCCGCCGGGCGTGTCCATGGGCTATCGCTCCTCTATGCCGATCATTGAGCTCAAGCTGACAGGACCGGCGACGCAGAAAGCGGCGATGCTGGCCCTGTGGCCCGAAGTGCAGCGCGTGGCGGGCGAAAGCCTGATCTTTGAAGGGACGGAGGGGTTGCCTGCGCAGATTGCGAAGCACCTGCAGGATCGTCAGCTGAGCGTGACCTTAAGCGAGCAGTTCACCGGTGGCCTGCTGGCGCTGCAATTGTCGCGCGCCAGCGCGCCGCTGCTGGCCAGCGAAGTGGTGCCGTTCCAGCAGGAGACCCTGGCGCAAACCGCCCGCTGGGCCTCGGAGCGACGGGTTAAACATTTTGCCGGTCTGGCGCTGTTCGTGGGTGGGCTGGATGAGGAACACCTTAACGTCGCGCTGGCGACGCCGGAGGGGACCTGGGCTCTGAGGGTCAAAATGAGCATCACTCGCCACAGTCTGGCGGTGCGTCAGGAAGTCTGCGCCATGATGGCGCTGAATATGCTGCGCCGCTGGCTCAATGGCAAAGAGGTCGCCAGCGAGCACGGCTGGATTAACGTTGTTGAGTCGCTGTTCGTCGAGTAATGTTTGTGCCGGGGCGTTCGCCCCGGCCATGTTCAGCCCAGCGCGTTCGCCAACAGGGTAATCGGATGCTCACAGCGCTTGCTGGTGGACATCTCGATCTGCCATTTACAGGTTTCGCAGTCGGTCACCACGATATCCGCGCCGCTCTCTTCGATCTGTCGGAACAGCGGGGCGCCAATCGCCTGGGAGGTTGCGTAGTTTTCGCGCTTAAAGCCGTAGGTTCCCGCAATCCCGCAGCAGCGCGAATCCAGCACCGTCAGCTCAAGTCCGGGAATTAACCGCAGCAGCTCAAGCGTATAGAGCGACCAGCCCATTTTCTCCATATGACACGGGGTGTGATACACCACTTTCAGGGGCAATTTCCCCAGCGGCAACGTCTGCCCGCTATCGAGCTTGCGCCACAGGAAGCGTGTCGCCAGCTCGATGTGCTCGCGCAGGCCGGTATTATCCACGTCCAGCAGATGCGGGTACTCATCGCGCAGGGTGAAGGTACAGGTGGACGAGGTCGCCAGCACCGGAATACCTTTATCGACAATCGCTTCGCGCAGTGACGTGACATTGCTCTGAGCCTGCCTGCGCGCTTTATCGGTAAACCCGTTGGCGATCAGCGGTACGCCGCAGCACTTCTCTTTGTTCAGTAGCTGAACGCCCGTTCCCATGGCGTTTAGCACCTTCAGCAGATCTTTGCCCAGCTGCGGGTGGTTGTAATTCACATAGCAGCCGTGGAAAAAGGCCACCTGGTCGGCGTACTGCGCCTGCTCCGCCGCGACGGATTTGTACCAGCGGCGGAAGGTGCCGTGAGAATATTTCGGCAGGCTGCGGTGATGGTCTATCTTCAGCGTGGCATCCAGCAGCTGGCGCAACGGTTTGAGGGCGGTCGCGGCATTGACCAGCGGGGCAAACGGCGTTGAGACGCTGCCCATCAGGTCGGTATGGCTGAGGATGGCATCGCGCAGGGACGGCTTTTGCGTGCTGTAGCGCGCCCTGGCGCGCTGGATGATATCGCCGATTTTCACATCCGACGGGCAGGCAACTTCGCAGCGTTTGCAGTTGATACAGTATTTCAGCGCCTCGTCGTACAGCTTACCGTCCTTCAGGCGCAGACGCTCGCCGTCAGGCCCGGCCTGTTTCGGTCCGGGATAGCGCGGGTTCACGCCGCTGACCGGGCAGACGGTTGTGCAGACCGTGCATTTAATGCAGCTTTCAAAACGGGTATCGTTCATTGTTCCGCCTCCGCGCGCTGGCTAATCTGCTCTGCCACATACAGCGCCGTGACGGCGCAGACTCCGCCACCGCACCCCTGAGTTATGGGATCGTACCCGCCCAACAGCGAGCCAATGGCAAAGAGATTCCTGACGGGCTTACCGGACAGTTGCGGGTGCAGTTGGTTATCAACCATCACGCCGAACTGTTGCCAGGGCTGCGGCGAGAAGAAATCACTCTGATACCAGTCCGCGCGGGACGCGCCTTGCCGGACATCAAGCCCCATAATGGCTTCCCGGATGCCCTCCCGGCTGCTCAGCAGCCCGTTGCTGAAGAAACTGCCGCTTGCCAGCACCGTATAGCGGGCGCGAAGCGGAATATCACCGTGGTTGCGGGTCCAGATTTCACTCACCGCGCCGTCCGTCAGGGTGATTTTTTTCACCTCGTCACCCGCCATCCACACGCCGCCCTGCGCCACAAACTGGCGCTGGAGCTGGGTATGCAGGCGAATGCCGGGCACGGAAGGGGGAAGCGTTGGCAGCAGGCCGAGCGAGCAGGGCAGACGGTCCGACAGCCAGCGCCACAGGCGGTTATCGCTGAGTCCAAAGCAGGCAGGCATCAACAGCGTATCGCAGGTTTCACCGAGCGGTCTGAGCGCCTCATACAGCAGCGGCCATCTGTCTTCGTTATCCAGAAAGCGGGCGATATTCACCGCGCGAAACTCGCTCGGGTTTTCGCGCAGGACATCCAGTTCAGGCAGTTCTATCTCTGCCGTCTCGGCGTTCACGCCCTGGCGACACAGTGACGCCGCCGCAAGATGGGGCTGAAAATCCAGAAAGCCGCTAATACCCACGACCCGTACCCGTCCTGTGCTCACAGGGGCAACGGGGACCTCCTCCGGGCTGAGCCATGCGGAACGCAGGGTGCCAAGCGGCGTGATGCGTTGATGATTTTGCCTGGCGCTCCCCTTCAGACGCGCACCGCAGTCAGCCAGCAGCGCTTCGGTTTCCAGCGCAAAGCGGTCAATATGCTGCGCGCCAACTCGATGATACGGGTGCTCCGGCGGCAGTTTGTCGCGGTACGTGTCGTCCACCAGATCCAGCGATCCCGACGAGAAGTGCAGGGCACTCTGGCCCCGGGTGATAATGGCGCAGCGCAGCCCCTGCTTCGTGAGCTTGATGCCACAGAGCAAGCCCGCCAGCCCGCCGCCGACAATCACGGTATCAAATTTCATCGTGTTGCTCCTTCTCAAGACCGCAAAGCCCCTGGTAGACCCAGCGGGTAAACTCGCTCTCACGCAGGGCATCGCCCCAGGCGACAGGCTGAATGCCTTTCCAGCGCTCGTTTAAAAAGGCGCTGAGCTGATCGAGCGACTGGGTGGCAGTCGTGGTATGAAAACGCTGCAGCAGACCCGCCGCACGGCAGGCGCACAGTTCACCCTGGCAGGTTCCCATGCCGACGCGGGTGCGACGGCGGAGATCGAGCAGGCTCTTGACCGTCAGGTTCTCCACCGCGTATTGCACCTCGCCCGCGGTGACGGCTTCGCACTCGCACACCAGGCTGCGGCTCAGCCGACCTTCGCCGAGCCAGACCGGCGTTCTGTCCCCGTGGCGGTAAATTGCGGAACCGCGCAGCGGGGCGGGCAGGGAGATGATTTTTTGCAACGTTTTTTCGGTGGACTGACGCGATCCCGGCAGCGGTTGTTCTGCCGTCACGCACGGCTCGGTATTCCCCAGCTTGCGGCAGACTGCATCGGTGGCCCATTCGGCCATCAGGCGGTAGGTCATTAGTTTGCCGCCTGTAATGGTGATAAATCCGTCCATGCCGTCGCGTTCGGCGTGGTCGAGCAGCACGATGCCCCGGCTAACGTTACGTCCGCTCGGATCGTTATCGCTGGCGACAAGAGGACGCACGCCCGCGTAGGCACGCAGAATACGCGTCTGGGCCATCACCGGGGCCAGTTTCTCGCCTTCACGCAGCAGGATATCCACCTCTTCGGCGGTCACGCGGTTGTAGTCAATGTCGCTGTAGTCGACGTGGGTTGAGGTCGTACCAATCAGCGAAATGGTATCGCCCGGCACGAGGATATCGGCATCAGACGGTTTGCGGCAGCGGTTGATCACATGGTTATTGATGCGATGGTCGAGGATCAGCAGCGAGCCTTTCGCCGGGAACATGCGCACCGACAGGTCAGCGTATTCTGCAATGCGCTGCCCCCAGATCCCCGCGGCATTAATGACGACGGAGGCAAACAGCTCGCTGTGTTCGTGGTATTGCGTATCAAACACCCGCACGCCGCAGACACGATGGCCTTCGCGGATAAGTCCGGTCACTTCATGTCCGGTCAGAATGCGCGCCCCATGTTCCCGGGCATCCAGCATATTGGCGGCGGTCAGGCGGAACGGATCGACGGTGCCATCCGGGACTTTCACTGCGCCAATAAGCGCCGGGTTGACCGACGGTTCCAGCTGCCGTGCCCGCGCCGGATCCATGGCCTCCGCCTGAATACCTGCTGCGTTACAGGCGGTGATAAAGGTTTCCTGAAAGGCGAGGTCATCTTCGGGAAGGGTGATAAAGAGGCCATCGGTCGGTTCAATGCAGTGGCGGGCGATACGCTTGAGGATCTGGTTTTCCGCAATACATTCCCGTGCCGACTCGCCGTCAGTGACGGCGTATCGTGCGCCGCTGTGGAGCAGACCGTGGTTACGCCCGGTCGCGCCCGTGGCAATATCGTGGCGTTCCAGAAGCGTGACGCTTAATCCGCGAAGGGCGCAATCGCGAGCGATACCGGCGCCGGTGGCACCACCGCCAATGATAATCACATCGCTGTAGCGAGGATCGTGAATTGTCATTGTCTTCCCTTAATGTTCGTTTTTTTATCATTTAGCCACATGAAAACTGTGGTTTGTTTGATTTCGAACATAAACGCGCGAAATTCGAAAGTGAAACGTGATTTAATGCGCTTTTTTGCGCATTCTGTCATATTTCTGTAACAATCTGTGCGTTGATTCACAGTAACAATCACCATGATTTCTTAACATCCCCGGCTCTGGAATTCAGGTGCGAGCCACCTGCTCATTCAATTCAAGGCCACGGAGGCTGTCATGCTCAGTATTTTCAAACCCGCGCCGCATCGGGCGCGTCTGCCAGAGGCAGAGATTGATCCGCTATACCGTCGTCTGCGTTGGCAAATTTTCCTGGGGATCTTCTTCGGGTACGCGGCGTACTATCTGGTGCGTAAAAACTTTGCGCTCGCCATGCCGTATCTGGTGGAGCAGGGCTTTTCACGCGGCGATCTGGGGTTCGCGCTGTCGGGGATCTCTATCGCGTATGGTTTTTCCAAGTTCATTATGGGGTCCGTGTCGGATCGCTCGAATCCGCGCGTGTTTCTGCCCGCCGGTCTGATTCTGGCGGCTGCGGTGATGTTGTTCATGGGTTTTGTGCCGTGGGCAACCTCCAGCATTGCCGTTATGTTCGTGCTGCTGTTCCTCTGTGGCTGGTTCCAGGGGATGGGATGGCCGCCATGCGGACGTACCATGGTGCACTGGTGGTCGCAGAAAGAGCGCGGCGGCATTGTGTCGGTGTGGAACTGCGCGCATAACGTGGGTGGCGGTATTCCGCCGCTGCTGTTCCTGCTGGGGATGGCCTGGTTCAACGACTGGCACGCTGCGCTCTACATGCCTGCGTTTGGTGCCATTCTGGTGGCGATTATTGCCTTCGCGCTGATGCGCGATACGCCGCAATCCTGCGGCCTGCCGCCGATTGAAGAGTATAAAGACGACTACCCGGATGATTACAGCGAGAAGCACGAAGAAGAGCTGACCGCGAAGCAGATCTTCATGAAGTACGTGCTGCCTAACAAACTGCTGTGGTACATCGCGGTGGCCAACGTGTTCGTTTATCTGCTGCGTTACGGCATTCTGGACTGGTCACCGACCTACCTGAAAGAGGTGAAGCACTTCGCGCTGGATAAATCCTCCTGGGCCTACTTCCTGTATGAATACGCGGGGATCCCGGGCACGCTGATCTGCGGCTGGATGTCGGACAAAGTGTTTAAAGGTAACCGTGGTGCAACAGGCGTGTTCTTCATGACCCTGGTGACCATCGCCACCGTGGTGTACTGGCTCAACCCGCCGGGCAACCCGGGCGTAGACATGGCCTGTATGATCGTCATCGGCTTCCTGATTTATGGCCCGGTCATGCTGATTGGCCTGCATGCCCTGGAACTGGCACCGAAAAAAGCGGCGGGCACGGCGGCAGGCTTTACCGGTCTGTTCGGCTACCTGGGCGGTTCAGTCGCGGCGAGCGCCATCGTGGGCTACACCGTGGACTTCTTCGGTTGGGACGGCGGCTTTATGGTGATGATTGGCGGTAGCGTGCTGGCGGTACTGCTGTTGATTGTCGTGATGATCGGTGAGAAACGTCACCACGCGGAAGTGCTGGCGCGTCGTCAATAAGGAACATGACCATGAAATTATCTCATTTAACCACCGGTCTGCTGCTGGCGGGCCTGATGACAGGCTCCGCGCTGGCGGCGGATAAAATCGTGATTGCCCACCGTGGCGCGAGCGGCTATCTGCCGGAGCATACGTTGCCGGCGAAAGCAATGGCCTATGCGCAGGGCGCGGATTATCTGGAGCAGGATCTGGTGATGACGAAGGACGACCAGCTGGTCGTCCTGCATGATCACTATCTTGACCGCGTAACGGACGTGGCGGAGCGTTTCCCGGACCGCGCGCGTAAAGATGGCCGTTTCTACGCCATTGATTTCACCCTGGCGGAGATCCGCTCCCTGAAGTTTACCGAAGGGTTCGAGATTGAAAACGGCAAGAAGTTACAGGTCTATCCGGGACGTTTCCCGATGGGCAAATCTGACTTCCGTATTCACACCTTCCAGGAGGAGATAGAGTTTGTTCAGGGGCTGAACCACTCGACCGGTAAAAATATCGGTATCTACCCGGAAATCAAAGCGCCGTGGTTCCATCATCAGGAAGGGAAGGATATTGCCGCGAAAACCCTGGAGGTCCTGAAGCAGTACGGCTACACCAGCAAGAAGGACAAAGTTTACCTGCAGTGTTTTGACGCCGCCGAGCTGAAGCGCATTAAAACCGAGCTGGAGCCGAAGATGGGGATGGATCTCAATCTGGTGCAGTTGATTGCCTACACCGACTGGAATGAAACCCAGGAGAAACAGCCAGACGGGAAGTGGGTGAACTACAACTACGACTGGATGTTTAAGCCGGGCGCGATGAAGCAAATTGCGCAGTACGCTGACGGCATCGGACCGGATTACCACATGCTGGTGGCAGAAGGCTCCACGCCGGGTCACGTGAAGCTGACGGCGATGGTGAAAGAGGCGCATGTCAGCAAGATGCAGGTTCATCCGTATACCGTGCGCGCAGACCAGCTGCCGCCGTATGCCACGGACGTGAATCAGCTTTATGAGGTGTTGTATAACCAGGCGGGCGTGGACGGGTTGTTTACGGATTTCCCGGATAAAGCGGTCGAATTCATTCACCGGAAGTAGGTTTGGTAGGTCGGGTAAGGCGAAGCCGCCACCCGACATTCAGGCTTTGCGGCCTGATGCCCTCACCCTAACCCTCTCCCAC
Organism: Enterobacter sp. ZOR0014; assembly: GCF_000798855.1. NCBI lineage: Bacteria > Pseudomonadati > Pseudomonadota > Gammaproteobacteria > Enterobacterales > Enterobacteriaceae > Enterobacter > Enterobacter sp. ZOR0014. The sequence continues at coordinate 23,966 of NZ_JTLF01000135.1, forward strand.
AGGGAGAGGGAACCAGGGCAATCACATCTCGATCTCAATATCGCCTTTTGCACGGCAGCAGCAGGGTAAAATTTCCCCTTCGTTGATAAAGGCCAGCGGTTCGGTCAGCCAGTCCACCTGGCCGGCGACCAGACGGCAGCGGCAGGAGCCGCAATAGCCGGAACGACACTGGTACTCTACTTCTACCTCATGCGCTTCAAGCGCCACCAGCAGAGAAGGGTGCTCCTCCCGACACAGCACCTCAGTGCCGGAAAGACTTAACGTGACGCGTGACATCAGAGCTGGAAGTCGCTCAGGTCGTCAGTGTTGACTTCAGAATCAATCTGACCGACCAGGTAAGAACTCACCTCCACTTCCTGAGGCGCAACCTGCACGTTATCGGACACCAGCCAGGTGTTGATCCACGGGATTGGGTTAGAACGCGTCTGGAACGGCAGGTCGAGACCGACAGCCTGCATACGGATGTTGGTGATGTACTCAACGTACTGGCAGAGAATGTCTTTGTTCAGGCCAATCATGGAACCGTCGCGGAACAGGTAATCTGCCCACTCTTTCTCCTGCTGAGCCGCCAGCACGAACAGGTCATAGCACTCCTGCTTGCACTCTTCGGCGATTTCCGCCATTTCAGGGTCATCCGTACCGCTGCGCAGCAGGTTCAGCATGTGCTGGGTGCCGGTCAGGTGCAGGGCTTCGTCACGGGCGATCAGACGGATGATTTTGGCGTTGCCTTCCATCAGCTTGCGCTCGGCAAAGGCGAAGGAGCAGGCGAAGCTCACGTAGAAGCGGATCGCTTCCAGCGCGTTGACGCTCATCAGGCACAGGTACAGCTGTTTTTTCAGCGCGCGCAGGTTCACGGTAACGGTTTTACCGTTCACGTTATGCGTACCCTCGCCCAGCAGGTGCCAGTAGCTGGTCATCTCGATCAGTTCGTCGTAATAGTGCGCAATGCCTTCCGCACGCTTCTGGATCTGCTCGTTGGTGACGATATCGTCAAACACCACCGCCGGATCGTTCACGATGTTGCGGATGATGTGTGTATAAGAGCGGGAGTGGATCGTCTCGGAGAACGCCCAGGTTTCCACCCAGGTTTCCAGCTCGGGAATGGAAATCAGCGGCAGCAGCGCTACGTTCGGGCTACGGCCCTGAATGGAATCCAGCAGCGTCTGGTACTTCAGGTTGCTGATGAAGATATGCTTTTCGTGATCCGGCAGCGACTGGTAATCAATGCGATCGCGGGAGACGTCTACTTCTTCCGGACGCCAGAAGAAGGAGAGTTGCTTTTCAATCAGCTTTTCGAAGATGTCATATTTTTGCTGATCGTAGCGTGCCACGTTGACCGGCTGGCCAAAGAACATCGGCTCTTTGAGCTGGTCGTTTTTCGTCTGTGAAAATGTGGTGTATGCCATTGCGGTGAGTCCTGTTGAGATTTTATTGCCCGGCAACACTGCGTTTGCCGGGCCTACAAAACCGTAGGCCGGGTAAGCGTAGCGCCACCCGGCGAAGTGCTTAGATCTTACATGCGCCGCTTTCGCAGCCATCGTCCTGAATTGACGGTACCATGTCGTCCTGCGCGTCTTCTGCACCGTCACGGGTGTTGTGATAGTACAGCGTTTTCACGCCAAATTTGTAGGCGGTCAGCAGGTCTTTCAACAGCTGCTGCATCGGTACCTTGCCAGACGGGAAACGCGTCGGGTCATAGTTGGTATTGGCAGAGATCGACTGGTCGATAAACTTCTGCATGATACCCACCAGCTGCAGGTAGCCGTCGTTGTTTGGCATTTCCCACAGCAGCTCGTAGTTGTTCCCGAGTGTTTCGTAGTCCGGTACCACCTGACGCAGCACGCCGTCTTTCGACGCTTTGATGCTGACGTGGCCGCGCGGCGGCTCAATACCGTTAGTGGCGTTGGAGATCTGCGAAGAGGTCTCAGACGGCATCAGGGCAGAGAGCGTGGAGTTGCGCAGACCGTGAGTCTTGATGGACTCGCGCAGGCCTTCCCAGTCAAGGTGCAGCGGCTCGCTGACGATCGCATCCAGGTCTTTCTTGTAGGTGTCGATCGGCAGAATGCCTTTTGCATAGGTGGTTTCGTTGAACCACGGGCATGCGCCTTGCTCTTTCGCCAGCTCGTTAGACGCTTTCATCAGGTAATACTGAATGGCTTCGAACGTCTGGTGCGTCAGGTTATTGGCGCTGCCGTCGGAGTAACGCTTACCGTTTTTCGCCAGCCAGTAGGCGAAGTTAATCACGCCGATACCCAGGGTACGACGACCCATCGCGCCACGTTTAGCGGCCGGAATTGGGTAATCCTGGTAGTCCAGCAGGGCGTCGAGCGCGCGAACCGCCAGCACGGCCAGCTCTTCCAGCTCGTCCAGGCTTTTAATTGCACCCAGGTTGAACGCAGACAGCGTACACAGCGCAATTTCGCCATTTTCGTCGTTCACGTCTTCCAGCGGCTTGGTCGGCAGGGCGATCTCAAGGCACAGGTTAGACTGGCGTACTGGCGCAACCACCGGATCAAACGGGCTATGGGTGTTGCAGTGGTCAACGTTCTGGATGTAGATACGGCCGGTAGAGGCACGCTCCTGCATCATCAGGGAGAACAGATCGACCGCCTTCACGCGCTGCTTGCGGATGCTGTCGTCTTTTTCATATTTGGTGTACAGACGCTCGAACTCGTCCTGATCGGCGAAGAACGCGTCGTACAGGCCCGGGACGTCGGACGGGCTGAACAGGGTAATGTCTTCCCCTTTCAGCAGACGGGTGTACATCAGTTTGTTGATCTGTACGCCGTAGTCCATGTGACGCACGCGGTTGCCTTCCACGCCACGGTTGTTTTTCAGCACCAGCAGGCTTTCCACTTCCAGGTGCCACATTGGGTAGAACAGGGTCGCAGCACCGCCGCGCACGCCGCCCTGAGAGCAGGATTTCACTGCCGTCTGGAAGTGTTTGTAGAACGGGATACAGCCGGTGTGGAACGCTTCACCGCCGCGAATCGGGCTGCCCAGTGCACGGATGCGACCGGCGTTGATGCCGATACCGGCGCGCTGGGAGACGTATTTCACAATGGCGCTGGAGGTCGCATTGATGGAATCCAGGCTGTCGCCACACTCGATCAGTACGCAGGAGCTGAACTGACGGGTAGGGGTACGCACGCCAGACATGATTGGCGTTGGCAGAGAAATCTTGAACGTCGATACCGCATCGTAGAAACGCTTCACGTAATCCAGACGGGTGTCACGCGGGTAGTTTGAGAACAGGCAGGCTGCCACCAGAATATAGAGGAACTGGGCGCTTTCGTAGATCTCACCGGTAACGCGGTTCTGAACCAGGTATTTGCCTTCGAGCTGCTTCACCGCCGCATAGGAGAAATTCATATCGCGCCAGTGATCGATAAACCCGTTCATCTGCTCGAACTCTTCTTCCGTATAGTCTTCCAGCAGATGCGTGTCGTATTTGCCCAGCTCAACCATTTTCACTACGTGATCGTAAAGCGCAGGCGGCTCAAACTGGCCGTAGGCTTTTTTACGCAGGTGGAAAATCGCCAGACGTGCAGCAAGGTACTGATAATCCGGTGCGTCGCGGGAGATCAGATCTGCCGCTGCTTTGATAATTGTTTCGTGGATATCAGACGTTTTGATGCCGTCGTAGAACTGAATGTGGGAACGCAGTTCAACCTGGGAGATAGATACGTTGTTCAGTCCTTCTGCTGCCCAGTCGAGAACTCGATGGATTTTGTCCAGATTGATACGCTCGGTCGTCCCGTCGCGCTTTGTCACCAGCAGACTCTGATTCATGTGGGTTTTACCTGTCCGTGAAATAAAAAATATCCCCCGCTTATCCACAGAACTATCTTGTGACTAACTCTGTGGATAAATACTACATATAGGGGGTTTGCGATAAGAAAAACGCTATATGGTGAGTATTCTAGTATCGAATCTT
>NZ_JTLF01000406.1:0-23805 GCF_000798855.1 Enterobacter sp. ZOR0014
CGTGATTCGCCGCGATATCCAGCAGCGCCATCTCTTCGCTGTTCAGCAGCTTTTCAATGTTCACCAGAATCAGCATACGCTCGCCGAGCGCACCCAGACCGGTAAGGTATTCGGTCGACAGGGTGACCGCAAACTCCGGCGCAGGGCGAATCTGGTCAGAGGTCAGAGAGAGCACGTCAGATACGCCATCCACCACGATACCCACCACGCGCTGCCCCAGGTTCAGGACGATCACCACGGTGTTGTCATTGTAGTCAACGTCGCCCTGGCTGAACTTCACGCGCAGATCGACGATGGGCACAATGACGCCGCGCAGGTTGGTGACACCTTTAATAAAAGCAGGTGTGTTAGCGATGCGGGTAACCTGATCGTAACCACGAATTTCCTGCACTTTAAGGATATCGATGCCGTACTCCTCATCGCCTAAAGTGAATACCAGGAATTCCTGTCCTGATGGCTCGCCCGCCAGTTTCGTTACATTACTCATACCGGTCATGTTTTTACCTTCTACTTAATCAGGCGGCTGTGTACGCCACACGTTGTTCACGATTTAATCCCTGAAGCGCCGACACATCGACGATCAGCGCCACGCTACCATCACCCAGAATGGTCGCGGCAGAAATACCAGGCACTTTGCGGTAGTTGCTTTCGAGGTTCTTCACCACCACCTGATGCTGACCAATCAGCTGATCAACCAGCAGCGCATAGCGACGGCCCGCACTTTGCAGGATCACAACGATGCCCTGCGTGGCCTCGGTCTTCGCGCCGTCCACTTCGAACACTTTCCACAGTTCCACCAGCGGCAGATATTCCCCGCGCACTTCGAGCACGCGCTCACCGCCCGCCAGCGGATGCAGATCTTCTTCACGCGGCTGCAGGGATTCCATCACCGCGTTCAGCGGAAGAATGAACACTTCGTCTGCCACTTTCACGGACATCCCGTCGAGGATCGCCAGCGTCAGCGGAAGCAGGATGCGAATGGTGGTGCCGGAACCCTGCTTAGACTGGATCTCAACGTGGCCGCCCATCTCCTGGATGTTACGTTTCACCACGTCCATGCCGACGCCGCGCCCGGAAACGTCAGTCACCTGCTCTGCGGTAGAGAAGCCGGGCGCGAAGATCAGCATCCCCACTTCTTCATCGGTCATGTTTTCGTTGACCGCCATGCCCTGCGAAATCGCCTTCGCCAGAATACGCTCGCGGTTAAGACCCGCGCCGTCATCGGTCACTTCGATGCAAATATTCCCGCCCTGATGTTCCGCAGAGAGAATCAAATTGCCCACCGGCGATTTTCCGGCAGCAATGCGGTTTTCCGGCAGTTCAATACCGTGGTCGAGGCTGTTACGCACGAGGTGCGTTAACGGGTCGATGATGCGCTCGATCAGGCTCTTATCCAGCTCGGTGGAGCTACCCATCAGCGTCAGTTCAATCTGTTTATTCAGTTTGCTCGCGAGATCGCGTACCAGGCGCGGGAAGCGGCTGAAGACATATTCCATCGGCATCATACGGATGGACATGACCGATTCCTGCAGATCGCGGGCGTTACGTTGTAACTGACCCATGCTGGTGATCAGATCGCCATGGGTAACCGGGTCCAGTTCATTAGAACGTTGTGCCAGCATCGACTGGGTGATCACCAGTTCGCCCACCAGGTTGATCAGCTGGTCAACCTTCTCAACGGCAACGCGAATGCTGGTGGATTCGCTGGAGCGCGCGGCCGGTTTTTCACCACGTGCAGGTGCAGCAGCGTCTTTTGGCACCGCTTTCAGCGCCGGGGCCGCAGGCGCGACAGCCGGGGTCGGAGCCTGAGCGATGACGGCCACCTCTTCCTGCGCTACTGGAGCTTCCGCTTCGGCGGTTTCGGTTTCGAAGGCAATCTGGTCGGCTTCAATCACAAAGCACAGCACCGCCACGATATCGTCCTGACCAATCCCGTCATCAAGCGTAGCGGCGAGGCTGTCTTTGCCTTTCACGACATTGCTTAACGTCGCCAGGTTACCCAGCTCTTCTTCCAGCAGGTTAACCTCATTCTCTTTCAGGCGTGAAAGCACAACACGCAATTTGCCCGCTTGCGCAGCGGCTGGCACGGTTTCACCGGCACCAACCGCATCGACAACGCTCAGTTTTGCAGCAGGGACAACGGCTGCTGCGACCTCACCTTTTGCTTCCAGGGCGAGCTGGCGAAGCGCATTGCAGATATATTCAAAGCTGGCGGCATCAGGCTCTGCCGAACTTTTATAGGCGTCGAGCTGTTCCTGCATAATATCTTTGGTTTCCAAAAACAGGTTGATAATGTCGGTATTGAGCTGCATCTCACCGCGTCGTGCTTCATCCAGCAGGTTTTCCATTAAATGGGTTGTTTCCTGCAGGATGGTAAATCCAAACGTTCCGGCTCCGCCCTTAATGGAATGCGCCGCACGGAAGATGGCATTGAGCTGCTCGGAGTCCGGTGCTTCGGGCACCAGGTCGAGCAAATGTTGCTCCATATCGGCCAACAATTCGTCGGCTTCATCAAAGAATGTCTGGTAAAAATCGCTAATATCCATGCTCACGCTATCACCTCGGATTGGCTGGTGGCGATGTTGGAACGGCAGCCGAAGGAACGGCCCCAGGCTGTTTTAAATCGTCCAGTGACTCATTCTGACTTTCGGCGTTTTCATGCAGGATGGCCTGCTCCGCCTGCTGGTTCAGCACTAAAAGACTGATACGACGGTTGATGGCGTCATCCGGCCCGCGGTCGGAGACGCGCATGGTTGCTGCCATGCCGACCACGCGCAGTACCTTGCCATCATCAAGCCCACCGGCCACCAGCTCGCGACGCGAGGCGTTGGCACGATCGGCAGAAAGCTCCCAGTTGCTGTATCCCTTCTCCCCACTGGCGTACGGGAAATCATCCGTGTGGCCTGACAGGCTGATTCGGTTAGGAATGCCGTTCAGCACCGGTGCAATAGCGCGCAGAATATCGCGCATGTACGGCTCAACCTCAGCGCTGCCGGTTTTAAACATCGGACGGTTCTGGCTATCAATGATCTGAATACGCAACCCTTCCTGCACCAGATCGATTTTCAGGTGCGGTCGCAACGCACGCAGTTTGGGGTCAGCCTCAATCAGCTGATCGAGATCGCCACGCAGTTTTTTCAGACGCGCCTGTTCCATCTTCCTCTTCAGCTCGTCGATGTTCGGCTCTTTTTTCACCTCACCCTTCTGCTGGGTGTAATCATCACCGCCGCCAGGAATGGGGCTGTCGCTGTTAGAGATACGCGGCCCACCGGTCACTGCCGTCGCCAGCGGCGTACGGAAATATTCGGCAATCTGGATCAGTTCTTTCGGGCTGGAGATGGAGATCAGCCACATCACCAGAAAGAACGCCATCATTGCAGTCATAAAGTCGGCGTACGCGATTTTCCACGAGCCGTGCGCGCCATGCCCACCGCCCTTGTGCTTGCGTTTTTTTACGATGACGATCGGATGGGACTGATTTTTCATGCGTCCTCAGTTGTCGTCTGTTGGTTTGGGTTTTTCACCGCGCGCACGTGTTCTTCAAGTTCGATAAACGACGGACGCTCGCTGGAGTAAAGCGTTTTACGGCCAAATTCAACCGCGATCGGCGGCGCATAACCGTTGAGGTTTGAGAGCAGCGTGATCTTCACGCACTGCATCATTTTTGTGGTTTCCGCGCTCTTCTGGCGCAGGACGCTGGCCAGCGGAGAGATAAAACCATAAGCCAGCAAAATACCGAGGAAGGTCCCTACCATCGCATGGGCAATCAGCGCGCCCAGTTCGGCCGCCGGACGATCCGCCGAGGCCAGGGCATGTACCACCCCCATCACCGCCGCAACGATACCGAAAGCCGGAAGCGAGTCACCCACCAGCGCCAGGCTGTTGGCAGGCACTTCAGATTCGCTTTCGTGGGTTTCGATCTCTTCATCCATCAGCGCTTCGATTTCGAAGGTATTCATATTGCCGCTGATGATGAGTCGCAGATAATCGACGATGAAATCCAGCATCATGGCATCAGCCAGAATGCGCGGATAGCTGGCAAAAATTTCGCTCTCTTTCGGGTTTTCAATATCCCGCTCAAGAGAGAACATCCCCTGCTGACGTGACTTCGCCATCAGGCGATAGAGCAGCGCCAGCAGATCCATATACATGCTTTTGGTATATTTCGAGCGACGGAACAGCAATGGAATGGCTTTCAACGTGCCCTTGATGGATTTGCCGTTGTTACCAACGATAAAAGCCCCTACCCCTGCGCCGCCGATGATAATAAGTTCAGCCGGTTGATAGAGTGCTCCAAGGTGCCCGCCGGTCATCATGTAACCGCCGAAAACTGTACCGAGAACTACCAGGTAACCTAATAAGATAAGCACGACATCATCCTTCCGCTAGTGACTATGGCAAGGACGTTCAGTTCGTAGCGTTTACCGTTTGAGGGGTAAAAAAAAGCAGCGGTAATGACTTACCGCTGCTGGAATCTTGCCCACACGTTCGGGTTAAACAGCTTGTTCGATCTGTTCATCCAGCAGTTGTGGAATAATATCGGCAGCATCCCGGGAAAGTTTACGTCTTTTTACTGCGCGGGATGGAGGCTGGCATAAACTACAGGCGAAGCTGCCAACAGGCTGATGAGCATGGGTAATAAAATTGCCATCGCAGCAATTGCAGCGCGACAATTCAAGCATTCCGCTCTCAACAAAACGTACCAGCGTCCATGCTCGGGTCAGTGCCAGCAGGGGGCCTTCGTCCTGCTGCGGGCATTGTTCAAGGTAAAGTTTATACGCTTTGATCACGGCGTCGACGCCGCTACACAAACCGGTTTTCAGAAGGTATTGCCAGGCGTTACAGAACATCGATGCGTGGATATTTTGCTCCCACGTCATAAACCAGTCTGTCGAAAACGGCAACATGCCTTTCGGCGGGGGACTACCACGTAACTCTTTATACAGTTTAATGAGGCGACCACGGCTCAGCTGAGTCTCGCTTTCCAGCATTTGTAAACGAGCACCCAGCGTAATCAGCTCCATGGCAAGCTGTATGTCACGCGCTTCCTGAACAATGCTTTTCTCGCTCATTGCTAGGCCCTTTTCTTACGGGCTGCGTCATCAGGCTGGCTGATTTCGTTAAGCAAGCGAGTGGAGAGAAGAATACCGGTATGGATCTGTTGCAGATCGTCAACACGGGATTCCTGCGTCAGACGCGTGATCGTCTGCGGATTGTCAAAACGGAACTGGCAAACCAGTTGATTCGTTTCGGCCAGTTTTACCATCTGCGGGAGGGTTAAACCACCCAGCATGGTTGCCATTTCTTCGTTAATACCCAGACGAAACATCGCGGACGCTTTGTCCTGACTAATTAAACGCTGCGCGAGCAGTAAATATGACAAATTGATGTCATAGATATGTTTTAGCAACTCGGATGTATGCATTGTTCCCATCCCGAATAACCAACTATTATTTTTATGCGGAAAGACCGCACCCCGTGATGTCGCCGGGAAATCACCCGGTATAAAAAGAAAAGGCTAAATGCATAGTTGAATCTAGGTTTGTATTCATCGAAACGCGCAAGAGTCGAAACGCAGTAACGTCTCTTACGTGGTTTATCATTTCTTACAAATAACTAAGATTTTTCCTAATTCGACGCAAACTCTACTCGTCAGATTTGCCACATACAATGCAGCCACCCTCAAATTTAAAAAAAATGTGATCCACGTCACACAATTTAAGTGAATATCCTCCATAAATCCATCAGTATGACTTGTAGTTTGTTCATTTTTTGCCCATTTGGCACAGTTTTGTATTCTTAATCGACGAATAGTCATGCAGAAGGGTGAAGCGAACTGGCATGTATCGTGCTTTTCCTGCCGTGAGCGCGCCCCGGAATCCTTCACAAGATGCTCATCTTAAGGAAACATTTTTCTTACCGTGAAAAAACATAGAGTTATGCAAGCCGCCCATAAAAATTGTTTCAGAGCGTGATCATTCGAAATATGTTTATAACGGGTTAAAACGATTTAACGGCAAAAGAGGGAAATTGTGTGATTTACGTTAAGTTGTTAATTTTTTTCATTTAGACGCGTTTTTCAGTTATTCTTCTTATAAGAATAATTAATGAATAATTATGATAAGCTTCACACTAATGTCGTAATCCCCTCTTGCAGATCCTGGTCATTCGCGGTAATGGTGATCACACGCTGTCTTTCAGACATCTAAGGAGTGCGACATGAGTTACTCCCATCTGCTTGTATCTGTTGCTGTTTCTCCCGAAAGCCATCTGCTTGTTTCCCGGGCCGTGTCCATCGCCAGGCCCAGCAATGCGCGCATTAGCCTCATCACGCTTGCAGCCGAACCCGAGATGTATAATCAGCTGGCAGCCCCCATGCTGGAAGATATTCGTGAGGTATTGCAGGAAGAAACACAGCAATTTCTGCGAGAGTTGGTAGAAAAGGCACAATATCCTGTTTACGAGACCGTAATTGCGACCGGTGAACTTAATGCTCATATTCTCGACATGTGTCGCAAACAGAATATTGATTTAGTAATTTGCGGGAACCATAACCACAGCTTTTTATCTCGCGCAGCTTGCGCGGCAAAATCGATTGTCGCGTCAAGCCAGGTTGATGTGCTGTTAGTGCCGCTTGGGGGGTCGTAAACCCCCCGGAGGAATATCAGGCGAGTTTAGGGAATGTTGCGATCTTTTTTTGCAGATCGCCTTCATGGCTTTGCGGCGTTATTTCGCGGAGATCCTGAATAAAACGCGCCTGCCAGTGATTAATATCGTTCTTACGGATCGTTTCCATCATCTCAGCATGGCGTGAAATGCGCTCCGTCAGCGGCATGGTCAACGCGCGGTTGAGGGCATTAGCCACGTCATCCCTATCGTAAGGGTTCACGATAAGCGCTGACGTGAGCTCATTCGCCGCCCCGGCAAACTGGGAAAGCACCAGTACCCCCGGGTCCGCCGGGTCCTGAGCCGCCACATACTCTTTTGCCACCAGGTTCATCCCGTCACGTAACGGGGTGACCAGCCCCACGTCTGCATAGCGGAAGACTTTCATCAGGATTTTGCGGTCAAAATGCTGATTCAGGTAAAAGAGCGGCGTCCAGCCAAGCTGACCATAGCGACCATTGATGCGCCCCGCTTCCGTTTCCAGCTGGTGACGAATATCCTGGTAGGCCTGAACTTCACCGCGCGACGTTGGCGCTATCTGGGTATAACGAATTTTACCGTGGTGCTGAGGGTATTTATCCAGCAGCGTTTCATAGGCCAGGAAGCGTTCCGGTAGCCCTTTGGAATAATCCAGACGCTCTACCGAGAAGATATTCTTCACATGCTTGAGTTCATTCTTCAGCTGCGCCAGCTTCGGCGGCAGCGGGCCGGAAGCCTGATCCGCAATCTCGTCGGGTTCAATCCCAATCGGATACACTTCGGTGTGGAAGGTTTTCCCCCACGCCGTATGGGTCTTGCCGCCTTTTGTCATCAGTCGCGTTTTACCTGACACCGAATCCAGGAACGCGAGGCGGTCATTTTCGGTCTGGAAGCCCAATAAATCGTAATCACACAGCCCCTCCAGCAGCGCTTCATGCGGCGGCAGTGCGGTAAAGATCTCCGGCGTCGGGAACGGTATGTGCAGGAAGAAGCCAATCCGGTTGTTTACTCCCCTTTTACGCAGCTCTCGGGCGAAGGGCAGCAGGTGGTAATCGTGGATCCATAAAATATCGTCTTCCTCTATAAGAGGCAGCAGTTTATCCGCCAGCAGCGCGTTGACGCGCGAGTAGCCTTCGAAGGATTCACGCTGGAATTTGACCAGGTCAAGACGATAATGAAACGCAGGCCACAGCACGGCGTTGGAGAATTGCGAGTAATACTCGTCATAGTCTTTCTCTTTCAGCGCAAAGGATGCCCACGTGATATTCCCACGCGTCACTTTGTTAAGCGGTTTCTCTTCTTCACTGATTTCACCACTCCAGCCAAACCACAGCCCACCAGCAGCTTTCAAGGCACCTAACACCCCTACCGCCAGGCCACCTGCACTGGATTTTTTATCATCAGGCGGTGCAATTCGGTTAGAGACGACGACTAAGCGACCCATAATGGTTTCCCCCTTTGTTTTGCGCTATTTGTTGTTGTTGCTGGTTAGCGATATCAGATATCCACTGCCAGACGGCGTCGACATTTGCCAGACGCCATTCTGCGACAGTGTTACCAGGCCCCACCTTAACGGCGATCCCTCCGGCCTGATTCACCACGCGAAATCCGGCCTCGTCGGTCAGATCATCGCCTAAAAATACCGGTATACGTCCCTTAAATGGCGGTTCCGCCATAAACGCCGCAATAGCAGCACCTTTATTAATGCCCTCAGGTTTTATCTCAACGACACACTTCCCCGGCTGCAGCGCGAGCTGCGGGTGTGCATCGGCCACGCTACGGGCAATCGCAAATATCGCTGCTTCGTGATGCGGTGCCTGCCGATAGTGCAAGGCGAATGCCATGCCTTTCGCTTCCAGTTCCGTACCCGGGAGTGACGCCAGCGCCGAGGAGAGTTCAGTGTGTAACGCCTGAATTAAGGTATCGGGGAGTGATACAACATGCAGTTGATCATGGATATCGCGGCGCTCCGCTCCGTGTACACCGGCTAGCGGAAAGTGGTAAGGACTGGCGAGCACATCCAGCTCGGCCATTGAGCGCCCTGAAATCAATGCCAATGCGCCCTCGTTCAGTCGAGAGAGCTGCTGCAAATTCTCTAACACCGTATCCGGTACGACCACGTCGTCAGGATGCGGCTGGATCCCGGCGAGCGTCCCGTCGAGGTCAAAAAAGAAAGCATATTTTCCGGGCAGTACAGGCGGTGCGGTTAACGAGTCAGCCACCCTTTTCCTCCTTACAGTTGATGAGAGGTAAACGCCTTTACCTCTTTCATAGCCATGTAAGTATAGACAGTGTGATGGGGCTCGCCATTTGACAACCGCCCCGCCAGCAAAACTGGCGAGGCGGTTCAGGGGTCAACTATGGTTATAAGTTGAGCAATAAAAAGTCAGCGTCGGGGTTACACGGTACGCTTTGCTTTTTGCTTGTAACGGTCGAATATCACCGCCGCCAGCAGGATCAGACCACGCACCACGTACTGAGAGAACGGCGAAATATTCAGCAGGTTCATGGCGTTCTCTACCGTCCCTAAAATCAGGATACCAGCCACCACATATGAGATTTTTCCGATGCCGCCCTTGAGGGAAACACCCCCTAAAACGCAGGCAGAAATGACGATCAGCTCATAACCAATCGAGGTCATTGGCTGGCCGCTGGTCATACGCGAGGCCAGAATAATCCCGGCGGCGGCAGAAACCAGTCCCGAGAGGACAAAGATAATAATCTTGGTGCGCACCACCGGCACACCGGCCAGACGTGCGGCTTCTTCATTGCCCCCGATCGCCAGAGTATTGCGGCCAAACGTGGTCCGGTTGAGCAGGAAGCCGAACAGGATCAGGCAGGCCACGGTGAGCCAGATTGGCGCAGGCAGGCCCAGCCAGTTAGCGTAACCCAGCGTAAAGAAGCGCTCGTCTTCAATCCCGACCGCTTTACCGTCGGAGATGATATAGGCCAGACCTCGCACAATTTGCATCGTCGCAAGCGTGGTTATCAGGGCGTTAATCTTCAGACGAGCAATGACAAAACCGTTCACCAGGCCGCTAAGCACGCCGAGTAACAGACCCGCCAGCACGCCAATCCACAGGCTTTCTGTCATGTTGATCACCACGGCGGTGGTCACGCCCGCACAGGCGATAACAGAGGCCACCGACAGGTCGAAATCACCGGAGGCCAGACAGAACAGCATACCGCAGGCCACCATGCCGGACATGGAAATGGCCAGGCCCAATCCTTTCATATTAATGAAAGTGGCAAAGTTAGGGACGAAGATCGCACAGGCGACGAAAAGTGCGGCAAAGACCACCAGCATGCCGTACTGATCCCAGATACGACCAAAACTAAAAGCCGACTTCGGCGCTCCGGATGTAGTAACAGAGGACATCATTAACTCCTTACTCAGGCGACTGCCTGGCTGACTTTAGGCATGGCGAGGTTCAACGCCTGTTGTTCATTCGCCTGTTCATGAAGTAATTCACCGGCGATTTCGCCTTCACGCATCACCACAATGCGGTCGGCAACGCCAAGCACCTCCGGCAGATCGCTGGAGGCGAAAAGTACCGCCACGCCGCGTTTTGCCAGTTCATAGATCACGTTATAAATCTCGTGTTTTGCGCCCACATCGATACCGCGCGTCGGCTCATCCAGCAAAATGACCTTCATGTCTTCCGACAACCAGCGGCCTAAAATGGCCTTCTGCTGGTTCCCCCCTGACAAATTCATAATCAGCTGTTCCGGGCCGGGTGTTTTAATATTCAGCGAGCGAATATGGTGGTCGGCATTGCTCGACTCCCAGCTGTCGTTTATCAGGCAACCCGCGCGAATAAACTTACGGCGGGCGGAAATATTGATGTTGTCACGCACCGAATGCACCGGAATGATCCCTTCCGCTTTGCGGTCTTCCGGACAGAGCATCATTCCTGCCCTGATTGCGTGGGCGGGTTTCTGGATATCAACCTGCTCACCGTCGATGGAGACCCGCCCTGCGGAAATGCGGGTACCCCCGAACAAGCCTTTCATTAATTCGCTGCGCCCAGCCCCTACCAGGCCAAACAGCCCGACGATCTCGCCGCTGCGGACGGATAATGAAACCGGTGTTCTCACGCCTGGCGCTTTCACGTTTTCCAGCCGCAGGCGTTCAGGGCCATACTCGCGCGGCTTCCAGTGATAGATATCGCCCAGATCGCGCCCGACCATCGCCTGAACAAGCTGGTCATGGTTAACCTGCTGCATATCGCTAAAGGTGCGCACATAGCGCCCATCTTTAAAAACGGTAATGGCATCGCTCAGGGCAAATATCTCTTCCATGCGGTGCGAGACATACAAAATGGTGCGTCCTTCCTGTCGCAACTCGCGGATCACGCGGAACAGGTTTTCGATTTCACGCTTGGAGAGCGAGCTGGTGGGTTCATCGAAAGCAATAATTTTGGCGTTGCGCGCCAGCGCCTTGGCAATTTCAACCATCTGCCACTGGCCGATGGAGAGATATTTCAGCGGCGTCTGGGGATCGACATCCAGACCAAGATGTTTAAGCTGCAGCCCCGCTTCATAATTAAGTAGCGAACGGTTCACCACGCCGCCTTTGTGCGGAAGCTGGCCTAAATAGATATTTTCCGCCACGGTCATCTCGGGAATAAGGTGCAATTCCTGATAGATAATGGCCACCCCGGCATTAAGCGCCGCCGTGGTATCGGCAAAGGCCATCTCTTCGCCGCGAATAGCCAGCGTGCCGGTTGTTGGCGCGTAGTTGCCGCTGAGGATTTTTAACAGCGTGGATTTCCCCGCTCCGTTTTCCCCCATCAGGGCGTGAACCTGTCCGGCATAGCAGTCAAAGCTGATATCGGTCAGCGCATTAACACCGGGGAACGTTTTCCCGATGCCGCGAAAAGAGAGATAGGGATGAGACTGTTGCATA
Organism: Enterobacter sp. ZOR0014; assembly: GCF_000798855.1. Lineage (NCBI taxonomy): Bacteria > Pseudomonadati > Pseudomonadota > Gammaproteobacteria > Enterobacterales > Enterobacteriaceae > Enterobacter > Enterobacter sp. ZOR0014. The sequence goes on from NZ_JTLF01000406.1 coordinate 11,555, forward strand.
ACGACTCCGTGATTCCTGTAGTCTGTACGTCTGGCCCCTTACGGCGAGTAAGGGGCACAATCACAGCGTATTACTTACCGCCCAGTCCTTTTTTCGCCAGTTCCTCTTTGAAGTTGTCGCGGGTGATCAGCACCACGTCGGTCACTTCGGTAAATTTCGGCGGTTCAGCGCCTTTGGTTACCCAGTTGTAGAGCATTTCGCTGGATTTGTAGCCGTGGACATCCGGGCTTGGCAGCAGAGAACCGTAGAAGCCGGTGGCCTGCGCTTTGGAAAGCTCACTGACGGCGTCAACGCCGTTGATGCCAATTCCGATCACATCGGGCGCTTTAAAGCCCTGGCCTTCTGTCGCACGGACCCCACCCAGCACGGTGTTATCGTTCATACCGACCACCAGCCAGTGCTTCACTTCCGGGTGCTGAACCAGCATGGAGTTCGCGGCGTCAAATGCCCCTGGGATATCGTTGGATTTGGTCGGGACTTTATAGATCTGTTTCTCCGGGAAACCGGCCGCTTTCAGCGCGTCCATTGAGCCCGTCGTGCGACGACGTGCTGTGTCCAGCTCATCAGCGGTAATGGCCATGACGGCGGTCTCTTTCACATCCCAGCCGCGTTTCTGCATTTCTTTATAGAGTTCCTGACCCTGACGTTCGCCGATTTTGGTCGCCGCCATCATGACCAGCGGCACGCTGTCCATCGGTTTGCCTTTGGCATTCACGAACTGATCGTCAACGGCAATGACTTTCATGTCGTAACCGCGGGCTTTCGCCGCAATGGCGGACCCCAGTTTCGGATCCGGTGTACAGATAACAAAACCTTTTGCACCGCTGGCCGCCAGGCTGTCGATGGCGTTCAGCGTTTTCTCACCGTCGGGCACGGCGATTTTAATCACTTCAAAACCTAAATCTTTCCCGGCTTTATCTGCGAATTTCCACTCGGTCTGGAACCAGGGTTCTTCGGGCTGTTTTACCAGAAAACCGAGTTTTAAATTCTCAGCGATAGCGGATTGTGACATAACGGCAGCCAGACCGATGGCCGCCAGCGCTTTAGTAAATTTGTGCATGGTTAACTCCAGCTTTAGCATTCTTTTCTGTAGGGAATATTTGCGTGCTTCTTATTTAATCGGACTTAAAACAAGGCATTAGCGCTTACCTCGTCATAAGCGTTATTGCTGGTGATAGTTTTAGCGGGAAATTAATCATCCATAAGAGAGCCCCATCACACCGCAGAATTACAGTAATTGCGTACATAAATTCAGCGAAAAATGACATAAAAAAGGCAGGATTTGTCAGACAAATAAAAGAGGGGTGAGCAGAATTATCCATAAGATTAGCTAAGAAGTCCCTGATGCCATTAGACCGGTCACGCCGGGGCTAAGGGTTGAAAGGAACATCCTGCTTTCCATCAAAAAAACACACTCGCGCTGAAAATATATTTTCCGGCAAAAATTGATTTAGCGCAATTTTAATGAAACATCATATATGCGAAATGAATTATCTGTATTTATTGCTTTCCCAGATAATTATTCCGGCGCAATACACCCGAAACACAAACCGCAGCACTAAAAACAGACTATCTTTTTATTATCAGTAAGATAGTGAGATTTCATTTCATGGGAATCTATTTGCATATTTGTACTATATTAAATTTTGTAATGTATGGTAAAAACAGCGGGATTAAGACTTTTCTTAAATCAAAGACAACGGTATGCTTATTTATATCGAACACAGGAAGTGAATTTCGGTCAGCTTTGGCTCTGCAGAATCTCTTTTTCTGCTCTATTTCTTCGTATTTGCCTGGCGCTCAGGTTAAGCAACGGACATCACGTCCCACAGTCTATAAGGATATGAGTATGGCTACCCAAACGATGATGCAAAAACTTAACGCGCAGATGAACCTTGAGTTTTACGCCTCAAATCTGCACCTTTACCTCAGTGCGTGGTGTTCCGAGAAAAGCCTTACGGGCTCTGCCACGTTCTTTCGTTCACAGGCCCAAAGCAACGTCACCCACATGATGCGCGTCTTTAATTTCCTGAAAGCGGCGGGGGCAAACCCGGTTGTTAAAGCCCTGGAGGGGATCAACGATAATTACTCTTCTCTGGAAGAATTGTTTGAAAAGACGCTGGAAGAGTATGAACAGCGTTGCACGACGCTCAACAAGCTGGCCGATGAAGCCAGAGCGCAGCATGACATGACCACGCTGAAATTCCTGCGCGATATGGATAAAGAGCAGCAGCAGGACGGAATGCTGCTGAAAACCCTTGCGGACGAGATCCATAATGCGCAACAGGCAGGTTTGTGCCCGGAACAAACCGATCGCCACCTGCTCGACATTGTCACAGTGCAGCATCACTGACGCTTTTGACCTGCTCCCGTTCGGAGCAGGTTACCTTCCCTGCGCCAACCTTCTGCTTTTGCTGAGATTTAACAAATCAGATCTCGCTCCCAATGATTAACCACACAACATGTAATGATTTATTTAATTACATAATCATTGACGAGGGAGCAGCATGATCACCATTGAGTTTATTGTCATTCTCCTCTGCCTGCTGACGGGTACACGTTTCGGCGGCATGGGGCTTGGGTTAATCAGCGGGATTGGCCTTTTTATTTTGTGTTTTGTCTTTGGTCTCCAGCCCGGCAAGCCGCCGGTTGACGTGATGTTGACCATTCTCGCCGTGATTGGTTGTGCAGCCACCCTGCAAACTGCCGGTGGGCTCAATGTCATGATGCAATTTGCCGAACGCCTCCTGCGCAAACATCCGCAGCACATCACGCTTCTCGCCCCGTTTACCACCTGGATGCTGACCTTTCTCTGCGGTACCGGCCATGTGGTCTACACTATGTTCCCCATCATTGCGGATATCGCCCTGAAAAAAGGGATCCGACCCGAGCGCCCAATGGCCGTGGCATCGGTAGCATCGCAGATGGCAATCACGGCATCACCGGTTTCCGTCGCCGTCGTGTCGCTGGTCTCCATCCTGGCCGCCCAGCATGGGATCGGTCACGCGTGGGGGATCCTGGAAATACTCGCCGTGTCGGTTCCCGCTTCACTTTTTGGTGTCGCCATTGCTGCCCTGTGGAGTTTACGCCGCGGGAAAGATTTGTCTGACGACAGGGAGTTTCAGGAAAAACTAAAAGATCCAAAGCAGCGTGAGTTTATCTATGGCGGTACGGAGACGTTAATGAATCAATGTTTTCCGAAGCAGGCTTACTGGTCGACCTGGATTTTCTTTGCCGGTATTGCCGTGGTTGTCCTGCTCGGGGCCTTCCCCGAACTGCGCCCCGCCTTCGAGCTGAAAGGCAAAATGACGGCGCTGTCGATGAACCTGGTCATTCAGATGATGATGCTCATTGCCGGTGCCGTGATGCTGATGGCCTGCAAGGTCAATGCCTCAGCCATTTCTAACGGCGCGGTATTTAAGGCCGGTATGGTGGCGATTTTCTCGGTGTTCGGGGTGGCGTGGATGAGCGATACCTTTTTCCAGGCGCATCTGGACGAGTTAAAACTGGCGCTGGAAGGCGTGGTGAAAAGCCATCCGTGGACGTATGCCATCGTGCTTTTCCTGGTGTCGAAGCTGGTGAACAGCCAGGCGGCTGCCCTGACGGCCGTGGCGCCAATGGGGCTGATGCTGGGGATCGATCCAAAAATGCTGATCGCCTTTTTCCCGGCGTCATACGGCTATTTTGTTCTGCCGACCTATCCCAGTGATTTAGCCTGTATCGGCTTCGATCGCTCAGGAACCACCCGCATCGGCAAATTCATCATTAACCACAGCTTCATTCTGCCCGGGTTAATCGGTGTGAGCTGCGCGTGTGCGGCGAGCTACCTGCTGGTACAGACTTTCTTTTAAAGGCATCAACGGGCGACTTACGCGGTCGCCCGTTTGCAGATATTAATGCGACTCGCCCTGCGGGGTGAAGCGCAGCTCAATCAGCGCGATGGCTTTCTGGATCGCACGAAGCGTCACCGGGTCAGCGGCGGCAGGATGGCTGGTGAAATCAATGTTTCTCAGCTGCGTGGACATCTTCTCGCGGACTTCAACCGGGGCAATAACATCCAGAACATCAAGGATTTGCTTAATAACCAGCTGACAGGCAACAACGTCAGAGACCAGTTCCTGATCGGCGCTCAGGTTTTGTGACATGGGGCTTCTCCTTATTTAAAGGCCGCCATAGTATCAAAACGCAGCCCCTGACATCTCCCCTTCGTCACCAGCAGGGACAAAAAAACCCGCCGAAGCAGGTTTTTTTTTATCAGAACATGGCGCCCGGCGGCACGTCTTTAAAGGTGCGGCAGTAATTGGCCCACATACTTTTGAGGATTTTGCGCAGTTTCATTGTGATGCTCCACTAACTTGTCATACAGCTTTATCGTCAATGCGCCTATAATATGACCATCATCACAAAAATCAATGTTTTTGTGATGTGCATCACAATTCAGTTTCCTGCAACACCTGTTAGCCAGCAAAACCGCGAACAAAATCAAAGAGAGAAGGCAGATCGTCCGGCTATTCCTGGCATTGGGCTACGTCTCTGCGGGTACGATAACGTATCTCCATCCACTCAGAGCGAACCATGAAAAGAGTCATCGTAGCCGGTACGATCCTGCTGCTCGCGGGATGCAGCGTTAACCGTCAGGCGGAAATCAGTAGCCTCGACGCACCAAACGGCATTGTCCGCCTCGATTACGGTCAGGCCGTGCTGCAAAATGCCTGGTCTGACGAATATGTAAATAACGGCACCGCAGTGAAAGCCTGCCAGGGTATGGGGTATGCCACCGCGTCTGCCTACGGGCAACCCGTCAAAACCTGTACGCTGATAAGCGGCTCTTTGTGCCTTAACGAAAGCGTGACCATTCAGTATAAATGTATGGGTTATGCCGTTAACCCTAAGTCAAATAATCCCTGGTATTAATCCAAGCTGCCAGCGTTTGCTGGCACTTTATTTAACTAAGAACAAAAACAATTCGCATTAATATAAAACCGACAATGCGTTTTATTCCCATTCGTATTTTGAAGTAATGAATATTTATTTTACGTTTTGCAAATAATTAAATAACAAATTATAGTGTCGCTCATTGTGAACCAGTAATAATAACCCGGAGCGTCACCATGCTGAAAACTGAAATGATCGACAAGCTCAATGCGCAAATGAACCTTGAGCTCTTTTCATCCCTTCTCTACCAGCAGATGAGCGCCTGGTGCAGCTACCACAGCTTTGAAGGTGCGGCCGCGTTTCTGCGTCGCCATGCGCAGGAAGAGATGACCCACATGCAGCGCCTGTTTGACTATCTGACCGACACCGGCAGCCTGCCGCGCATTGAGACCGTGGCCTCGCCTTTTGCCGAGTATAATTCTCTCGATGAACTGTTCCGCGCCACCTACGAGCACGAACAGCTGATCACGCAGAAAATTAACGAACTGGTTCATGCGGCAATGACCAGCCAGGATTATCCAACCTTTAATTTCCTGCAATGGTATGTGGCAGAACAGCATGAAGAAGAGAAGCTGTTTAAATCCGTGCTGGATAAATTATCCATGGTGGGTAAATCAGGTGAAGGTCTTTACTTTATTGATAAAGAACTTTCCACTCTCGATACACAGAATTAATTTCAACGCGGTGCGGGTTTCCTGCACCGCGTTAATTTACATACATCCTGCGCAGCTGGTACAGCGCCAGTCATGGGGATTGACGGCCTGATAAAAATAGCGGTAGCTGGCCGTCTCAAGCGGAATACCCACCTCGAAAAACAGGTCTGTCAGCCAGTCAACGTTTTCGATAATCCACTCATCTTCCTGTAAGCCTTGTGCAAAGGTTTCATCTTCAGGATCAATAACCGAATAGATTGCCCAGGTGCCCATATCCTTTTCGCGGCGGGACTCAGGCAGCGTCAGAGGCTGGTTCTGCCAGCTCATTATCCAGTGTCCATGGCACAACAGATTACCTCCCCGGCTCCATGCCGCCGTAAATGGATTCTCCCCCGCCATAAAAAACCCTCACATTATTTTATTATTTGCACGAGTTGTTTACGTTACGCCTGAAATTTGCGCCGTGACATTGCTCTTATGAAGTAGGTATCGCCCCATTAAGGATCACAGTACGCCTAACCTGTAAATATTTAATTACACACCTTGTAACGGTGATTTGACGAATTACGGCTTTTCCCTTACTCTGCGCCGCAGAAATTGTCGCGATTCACCATCGTTGTAGAGGAAAGCGTGAAAAACAGAACCCTGGGAAGTATTTTTATCGTCGCCGGAACGACGATTGGCGCAGGAATGCTGGCAATGCCCCTGGCTGCTGCAGGTGTGGGATTCGGGATGACGCTGCTGCTTCTTGGCACACTCTGGGCGCTGATGTGTTACACCGCGCTGCTATTGCTTGAGGTTTACCAGCACGTGCCCGCCGACACCGGTCTGGGTTCACTGGCGGCGCGCTACCTGGGACGCTACGGTCAGTGGATAACCGGCTTTAGCATGATGTTCCTGATGTACGCCCTGACTGCCGCGTATATTAGCGGGGCCGGGGAGCTCATCGCCTCCAGCGTCAATGGCTGGTTTGGCTCTGACATTACCCCGGCGACGGGGGCAATCTTCTTTGCGCTCATCGGCGGCGGCGTGGTCTGCGTGGGGACCTCGCTGGTCGATCTGTTCAATCGTTTTCTCTTCAGCGCCAAAATTCTGTTTCTGATTGTCATGCTGGTCCTGCTGGCACCGCACGTGCACAAGGTTAATTTGCTGACGCTGCCGCTGGAAAAAGGGCTCGCGCTTTCCGCTATCCCGGTGATTTTCACCTCGTTTGGCTTCCACGGCAGCGTACCGAGTATTGTCAGCTATATGAACGGCGATATTCGCAAGCTGCGCCGCGTGTTTGTTATCGGCAGCGCGATCCCGCTCATCGCCTATATTTTCTGGCAACTGGTGACGCTGGGCAGCATTGACTCTTCAACCTTTATTGGACTCATGGCGCAGCACGCTGGCCTGAACGGTTTTCTGCTGGCACTGCGCGAGGTCGTCACGTCTCCTCACGTGGAGCTGGCGGTCCACCTGTTTGCCGACCTGGCGCTGGCGACCTCGTTCCTGGGCGTGGCGCTCGGCCTGTTTGATTACCTGGCCGACCTGTTCCAGCGTCGCAATACGGTTAGCGGGCGGTTGCAGACGGGGGTAATTACTTTCCTGCCGCCGCTCGCGTTTGCGCTGTTTTACCCACGCGGGTTTGTGATGGCGCTGGGTTACGCCGGCGTGGCGCTGTCGATCCTGGCGCTGTTACTCCCTTCCCTGCTGGCATGGAAGAGCCGCCAGCAGCATCCTCAGCAGGGGTACCGCGTGGCGGGAGGAAAACCGCTGCTAGGCATTGTGTTTAGCTGTGGGGTGGTGATTATTCTGGTGCAGGTATTGATTGCCGCCGGCATGTTGCCGGAAGTGGGTTAAATAAAAAAGGGGCTATCTTTAGCCCCTTTTTATCAATGCAAACAGCAGCTCTTAAACTTCTTCCCGCTGCCGCAAGGACACGGATCGTTGCGCCCGACCTTCGTACCGTTCACAATCGGCTTCTTTGCTTCAGGCTGCTGCGGGTTATCTACCCAGTATTGATATAAACGCAGTGCCGCTGGCTGGATGCGCTCAATGCTGGCGATATAGTCTTCTTCGCTCAGTTCATCCAGCTTCTCGCTGTTCTCTTCCGTACCGTGCAGGGCAATCACTTCGAGATCGGCCTTCAGAGACTCCGGCAAGGCTGACCAGTCCGTCAACGCCACGCCGCGCATATAGCCATAGCACCACTCTTCCACCACAGTGTAGCTCTCACCGTCGACGTCGTTATATCCAAACATCGGCTCAAACTGGTCCGGGTATTCGCTCAGCCGCTCAGCAATGTCGTTCATATGCTTAAAGCAGAGATCGATAAAACGGTTCATTTCACGATCGTTTTTCCAGCGCGGAATGTATTTCTCCCCGCCCCACACGGCCACCAGCCAGGTATCTGGCTCAACGACAACAGGGCCGGAAAGCACTGCGGTAAGCATGCCGTCCAGTTCGGATACATCAATCACGGACGCATCGTCATGGCCGTAAGACATGAGAGTCTCTTCCAGCCATGCCATTTCGCTTTCATTTAATGGACCTTCCGTCATCGCGGACACTCCTGATAAAAAGGAAAAGATCCTAACACAGTTCTCACGCCGTTCCCGGCTGAAGTTTAGGTCTTTATTGCTGCAAAAGTGTGCAAATCGTGACCCTTGCACAACTTATGGGCTTTAATGTTAACGATATGTGATCTCCGCTGTAATTTCTTCTCCTGCCGCAGGGCGGCAGAACGCGGCGCTCTATACTCAAAGATGTCATAACCCCGTCAAGGGGTTAACCATTCTGGCAACGTTTTTGCTTGCTGTTCTTCGCGCGACGCTGCGCATGGAAACCTCGCCGTATCATGCAGGATGCCGTTCGTTTAGTGCATTTTGTTCTTGCCCGTGTTTTGGATTGGCTGCGCCCTGGGCGTTCAGGTTTACGCCGTGGTGCAAAAACCTCTTTGCTAAGGAACATAATAATGTCGCTGAAATTAATCAGAACTCCCCTGTCTCTTGTGTTAGCTGGTTGTCTGGTGACGGCGTTTTCCGCCCGGGCAGATATCGTGATTGGTGTCGCCGGGCCGTTTACGGGACCCAATGCCACCTATGGCGATCAGTACTGGCACGGCGCAACGCAGGCCGCTGAAGATATTAACGCTGCCGGCGGGATTAACGGTGAGAAAATCAAGCTGGTTCAGGGTGATGATGCGTGCGAGCCTAAACAGGCCGTGGCTGTCGCCAACCGCTTAGTCGACCAGGATAAAGTCAACGCCGTTGTCGGCCATTTCTGCTCCTCATCGACCATGCCCGCCTCTGAGGTGTATAGCGATGCGGGGATCATTTCCATTACCCCCGGCTCGACGAACCCGCTGATCACCGAACGCGGTATGAGCGATATGTTCCGCATGTGCGGCCGCGATGACCAGCAGGGCCAGGTTGCCAGCGACTTCATCATTGATAAGCTGAAAGCCAAACGCGTGGCGATCATTCACGATAAAGACACCTATGGGCAGGGGCTGGCAGACGCCACCAAAGCGGCACTGGCGAAACGCGGGGTCAAGGATGTGATGTACGAGGGGTTATCGCGCGGTGAAAAAGACTTTAACGCGCTGGTGACGAAGATTGGCGCGCAAAAACCGGACGTGGTGTTCTTCGGTGGCTGTCACCCGGAAGCCGGTCCGCTGGTTCGCCAGATGCGTGAACAGGGCGTGCAGGCGAAATTCTTCTCCGGCGACTGCATTGTCAATGAAGAGATGGTGACGGCGGCGGGCGGCCCACAGTATACCAACGGCATTTATATGACTTTCGGTAAAGATCCGCGCCTGATCCCGGACGGTAAAGCAGTGATTGAGAAATTCCGCGCCGCTAAATTCGAACCGGAAGGTTACACCCTCTACTCCTATGCTTCCGTGCAGGCCATTGCTGCTGCGTTTAAAGCCACGGGCGGCAAGGACTCCGCCAAAGCCAGCGAGTGGCTGAAAGCGAATACGGTCGACACGGTGATGGGTAAAAAAGCCTGGGACAGCAAGGGCGATCTGAAAGTCTCCGACTACGTGGTTTACCAGTGGGATGACAAAGGAAAATATAAGGAAGTGCAGTAACGGGACGGAATCACGCTCAACGTCGGCGGGCCTGCCTGCCGGCGCGTAATATACATCAGGCTGCACACCACGTGCAGCCTATAAAACGAGCGCGCTAAGATGAGTACATTCTTCCTGCAGCAGTTAATCAATGGCTTAACGCTGGGCTCCGTCTACGGCCTCATCGCCATCGGCTACACCATGGTGTATGGCATTATCGGGATGATCAATTTCGCCCACGGCGAAGTGTATATGATTTCCGCCTACCTCTGCGCCATTGGCCTGGCGCTACTCTCTTTCTTCGGCCTGCAGTCATTCCCCCTGCTGATACTGGGAACGCTGGTATTCACCATTGTCGTTACGGGGGTGTACGGCTGGACCATCGAGCGTATTGCTTATAAGCCGTTGCGGAATTCTACGCGCCTGGCGCCGCTTATCTCTGCCATCGGGATGTCGCTTATCCTGCAAAACTACGCGCAGCTGAGCCAGGGGCCGCGCCAGCAAGGGGTGCCAACCATGCTCGACGGCGTACTTCGTCTGCATCTGGGCGAAGGTTTTGTGCAGATAACGTATACCAAAGTATTTATCCTGGTCGCCTCGTTTGCCGGCATGCTGGTGCTGACCTGGATAATCAACCATACCCGGCTGGGGCGGATGTGCCGCGCGGTACAGCAGGACCGTAAAATGGCCTCCATTCTGGGGATCAACACCGACCGGATTATCTCCCTGGTCTTTGTCATTGGTGCGGCCATGGCGGGCCTGGCAGGTGTGCTCATCACCATGAATTACGGCACCTTTGATTTCTACGTCGGGTTTGTGATTGGCATTAAGGCGTTTACCGCAGCGGTGCTCGGCGGGATTGGCTCCCTGCCGGGCGCGATGCTCGGCGGGTTGATTCTGGGCGTCGCCGAGGCGCAATTTTCCGGCATGGTGAACTCCGATTATAAAGATGTGTTCTCGTTTGGCTTGCTGGTCTTGATCCTGATTTTTCGCCCTCAGGGTCTGCTTGGCCGCCCGATTGTCGCCAAAGTGTGAAGGAGAATACGATGACCTCTCACGGCTTTTCGCTTAAGCGCTGTATTCTGGACGCCATTTTTTCCGGCCTGATTGCGTTAATCATTTTTGGCCCGATTGCCGGCGTGGTGCTGGACGGATACAGCTTTAACTTCGCCGGACAGCGACTCGCATGGATAGTCGGCATCGTTATGCTGGGTCGTTTTCTGCTGAGCGCTTTTTTAAGTACCGCCCCAGGCGCACGTTTCCAGGCACGTTTTGAAGCCGACAGCGCAGGTGTTTATGTCCGGCCACCGGAATACAAAAGCCGCATGCGCTGGATTATTCCCCTGGTGATTGCCGTTGCCATTTGCTTCCCGTTTGTCGCCACCAAATATGTGCTGACCGTCGCCATTCTCGGGCTGATCTACGTGCTTCTTGGGCTGGGGCTGAACATCGTCGTGGGTCTGGCGGGTTTGCTGGATCTGGGGTATGTCGCTTTCTATGCGATTGGTGCGTACGGACTGGCGCTGGGGTATCAGTATCTCGGCTTAGGCTTCTGGAGCATGCTGCCGCTGGCGGCCATTATGGCCGCTGCCGCGGGCGCCCTGCTCGGTTTTCCGGTACTGCGCATGCACGGTGACTATCTGGCCATTGTCACCCTCGGGTTCGGGGAGATCATTCGCCTGATCCTGAACAACTGGCTGACGTTCACCGGCGGGCCTAATGGCGTGTCGGCCCCTCCTCCTACCTTTTTCGGCCTTGAGTTTGGACGACGCGCAAAAGAAGGCGGCGTGCCTTTTCACGAGTTTTTCCACCTCACCTATAACCCGAACATGAAGTTTATCTTTATCTATACGGTGCTGTTTCTGGTGGTAATGCTGGTGCTCTATATCAAGCACCGCCTGACGCGGATGCCGATCGGCCGGGCGTGGGAAGCCCTGCGGGAAGACGAAATTGCCTGTCGCTCCATGGGGCTCAATCATGTGCTGGTCAAGCTTTCGGCCTTTACGCTGGGCGCATCGACTGCGGGCATCGCCGGGGTATTCTTCGCCACCTATCAGGGGTTCGTGAACCCGACATCGTTTACCTTTTTTGAATCCGCGCTGATCCTCGCCATTGTGGTACTGGGCGGCATGGGGTCTACGCTTGGCGTGGTGCTGGCCGCCTTTGTGCTGACGGTCACGCCGGAACTGCTGCGCAGTTTTGCCGAGTACCGGGTCCTGCTGTTTGGCATGCTGATGGTGGTGATGATGATCTGGCGTCCACGCGGTTTGATCCGCATTAACCGCAGCGGATTTGCCGTGCGTAAGGGCGTCGCGCCATGAACGAAACGATATTGCGCGTTGAACATCTGATGATGCACTTCGGCGGGATTAAGGCGCTAAACGACGTCAACCTGGACGTGCAGCGCGGTTCCATTACTGCCCTGATTGGGCCAAACGGGGCGGGAAAAACCACCGTATTTAACTGCCTGACAGGCTTCTACAGAGCCTCCGGCGGCAATATTTTATTTACCAGCCGCAATAAGACGACCAACGTCATTCAGGTACTCGGTCAAAAATTTCAGCCGGGTGACTGGATTAACCCCGCGCAGTTCGGGCAGCGTCTGT
>NZ_JTLF01000122.1:0-2469 GCF_000798855.1 Enterobacter sp. ZOR0014
GAACATAATATCACATTTTGTCTGAGTTATCGGAGAACCCATGTCACTACAGAATTTAACGCGCTTTCCCCGCCTGGAGTTTATCGGCGCGCCGACTCCGCTGGAGTATCTGCCGCGATTTTCTGATTACGTAGGACGCGATATTTTCATTAAGCGCGATGACGTGACGCCGATGGCGATGGGGGGCAACAAGCTGCGTAAGCTGGAGTTTCTGGCCGCGGATGCACTGCGTGAAGGGGCGGACACGCTCATCACCGCCGGGGCAATCCAGTCCAACCACGTTCGTCAGACGGCGGCAGTGGCGGCGAAGCTTGGTCTCCATTGCGTGGCACTACTGGAAAACCCAATTGGCACGCGGGCAGAAAACTATCTCACCAACGGTAATCGTCTGCTGCTGGATCTGTTTAATGTGCAGGTGGAGATGGTCGATGCGTTGACCGACCCGACTGCGCAGCTAGATGAACTGGCTACGCGCCTCGAAGCGCAGGGTTTCCGTCCTTATGTTATCCCTGTCGGCGGTTCGAATGCGCTGGGCGCGCTGGGTTATGTGGAAAGTGCGCTGGAGATCGCGCAGCAGTGTGAGGGGGCGGTGAGCCTCTCCTCCGTGGTTGTCGCGTCTGGCAGTGCGGGCACGCACGCCGGGCTGGCGGTGGGGCTGGAGCAGCTGATGCCCGAGGTGGAACTGATAGGCGTGACGGTGTCCCGCAGCGTTGCGGATCAGAAGCCCAAAGTGGTCACGTTACAGCAGGCGGTGGCAGAGCAGCTGGCGCTTAAGGCAAAAGCCGATATTCTGCTCTGGGATGACTATTTTGCGCCGGGCTACGGCACGCCTAATGAAGAGGGGATGGAGGCGGTTAAACTGCTGGCGCGCCTTGAGGGTATACTGCTTGATCCGGTTTATACGGGTAAAGCGATGGCCGGGCTTATAGATGGCATTACGCAGAAACGCTTTAAGGATGAAGGGCCGATTTTATTTGTGCACACCGGCGGGGCGCCCGCGCTGTTTGCTTATCATCCTCATGTCTAAAAATCAGGTCGAAAAATAATAATGCAAGAAAGTATACAACTGGTTATTGATTCACTGCCGTATCTGCTGAAAGGTGCGGTATTCACGCTCCAGCTGAGTATTGGCGGGATGTTCTTCGGCCTCGTGCTGGGCTTCGTGCTGGCTTTAATGCGTATGTCGCCCATTCTGCCGGTACGCTGGCTGGCGCGCTTCTATATCTCCGTGTTTCGCGGTACGCCACTCATTGCTCAGCTCTTTATGATCTACTACGGTCTACCGCAATTCGGTATCGAGCTGGATCCGATCCCGGCGGCGATGATTGGCCTGTCGCTCAATACGGCGGCCTATACCTCTGAAACCCTGCGCGCGGCAATCTCGTCCATTGATAAAGGTCAGTGGGAAGCGGCGGCCAGTATCGGGATGACGCCGTGGCAAACATTGCGTCGCGCTATTTTGCCGCAGGCTGCGCGGGTGGCGCTTCCGCCGCTGAGCAACAGCTTCATCAGCCTGGTCAAAGATACCTCTCTGGCCGCAACGATTCAGGTTCCTGAACTGTTCCGTCAGGCGCAGCTTATTACCTCGCGCACCCTTGAAGTCTTCACCATGTATCTGGCTGCCTCGCTGATTTACTGGGTGATGGCAACGGTGTTGTCTGCTCTGCAAAACTATTTTGAAAACCAGCTTAACCGCCAGGAGCGTGATCCAAAATGAGTGCTATCGACGTTAAAAACCTGGTGAAAAAATTCCATGGTCAAACGGTGCTCCACGGGATCGATCTGGAAGTGGAGCAGGGCGAAGTGGTGGCGATTATCGGGCCGAGCGGGTCGGGAAAAACGACGCTACTGCGCAGTATTAACCTGCTTGAACAGCCGGAAGGGGGCACCATCCGGGTCGGGGAGATTACGATTGATACCGGTAAATCCATCAGTCAGCAGAAAGGATTAATTCGCCGTCTGCGTCAGCATGTGGGCTTTGTTTTCCAGAACTTCAATCTTTTTCCGCACCGCACGGTACTGGAAAACATTATTGAAGGGCCGGTCATCGTAAAAGGTGAGCCAAAAGAGGACGCGACGGCGCGTGCACGCGAGCTGCTCGCTAAAGTTGGGCTGGCAGGTAAAGAGACCAGCTATCCGCGCCGCCTGTCAGGAGGCCAGCAGCAGCGCGTGGCGATAGCGCGTGCGCTGGCGATGCGCCCTGACGTGATCCTGTTTGATGAACCGACCTCCGCGCTCGATCCCGAGCTGGTGGGCGAAGTGCTGAACACCATTCGCCAGCTGGCGCAGGAGAAGCGCACGATGGTCATCGTGACCCATGAAATGAGCTTTGCTCGTGACGTGGCGGACAGGGCCATTTTCATGGACCAGGGGCGGATTGTGGAGCAGGGGCCGGCGAAAAGTTTATTTGCGGATCCTCAACAGCCGCGAACCCGCCAGTTCCTTGAAAAATTCCTCATGCAGTAGCAT
>NZ_JTLF01000234.1:0-36647 GCF_000798855.1 Enterobacter sp. ZOR0014
AGCAGCAACGTCACCTTCTTTGAACTCACGACCGTAGTAGGTATCCAGCAGAATCTGTTTCAGCTCGGAGATCAGTGGGTAGCGCGGGTTAGCACCAGTACACTGGTCATCGAATGCATCTTCAGACAGCTTGTCTACGTGAGCGAGGAAGTCAGCTTCCTGAACGCCTGCTTCACGGATAGATTTAGGAATACCCAGCTCAGCTTTCAGGCTTTCCAGCCATGCCAGCAGTTTCTCAATCTTCGCAGCAGTGCGGTCGCCCGGTGCGCTCAGACCAAGGTGGTCAGCGATTTCAGCATAACGACGGCGCGCTTGCGGACGGTCGTACTGGCTGAAAGCCGTCTGCTTGGTTGGGTTGTCGTTGGCGTTATAACGGATAACGTTGCTGATCAACAGGGCGTTCGCCAGACCGTGAGGAATGTGGAACTGTGAACCCAGTTTGTGCGCCATAGAGTGGCAAACACCCAGGAAGGCGTTCGCAAACGCGATACCGGCGATAGTGGCTGCACTGTGGACACGTTCGCGCGCTACAGGGTTCTTAGAACCTTCGTTGTAAGACGCTGGCAGGTTTTCTTTCAGCAGTTTCAGTGCCTGCAGAGCCTGACCGTCAGAGAACTCAGATGCCAGAACAGAAACGTAAGCTTCCAGAGCGTGAGTCACGGCATCCAGACCACCGAAGGCACACAGTGATTTCGGCATTTCCATAACCAGGTTGGCATCAACGATAGCCATATCTGGGGTCAGGGCGTAGTCAGCCAGTGGGTATTTCTGACCGGTTGCATCGTCAGTTACTACTGCAAATGGCGTAACTTCTGAACCCGTACCGGAAGTGGTGGTGACGGCGATCATTTTCGCTTTCACGCCCATTTTCGGGAACTTGTAGATACGTTTACGGATGTCCATAAAGCGCAGCGCCAGTTCTTCGAAGTGGGTTTCTGGATGTTCGTACATAACCCACATAATTTTCGCGGCATCCATTGGGGAACCACCACCCAGAGCGATAATCACATCTGGTTTGAAGGAGTTCGCCAGTTCAGCACCTTTACGCACCACGCTCAGTGTTGGGTCAGCTTCAACTTCAAAGAACACTTCAGTTTCAACGCCAGACGCTTTCAGAACAGAGGTGATCTGGTCAGCGTAGCCGTTGTTGAACAGGAAACGGTCAGTCACGATGAGCGCACGCTTGTGGCCATCAGTAATCACTTCATCCAGCGCGATTGGCAGAGAGCCACGGCGGAAGTAGATAGATTTCGGAAGTTTGTGCCACAACATGTTTTCAGCTCGCTTAGCAACGGTTTTCTTGTTGATCAGGTGTTTCGGACCAACGTTTTCAGAGATGGAGTTACCACCCCAGGAACCACAACCCAGAGTCAGGGAAGGTGCGAGTTTGAAGTTGTACAGGTCACCGATACCACCCTGAGAAGCAGGGGTGTTAATCAGGATACGGGCAGTTTTCATCATCTGACCGAAGTGAGCAACACGCTCAGGCTGGTTATCCTGGTCGGTGTACAGGCAAGAGGTGTGACCGATACCGCCCATGGCAACCAGTTTCTCGGCTTTCTCTACCGCGTCTTCGAAATCTTTCGCACGGTACATGGCAAGCGTTGGAGACAGTTTTTCGTGAGCAAACGGCTCGCTTTCGTCGACAACTTTTACTTCACCGATCAGGATCTTGGTGGTTGCCGGAACAGTAAAGCCTGCGAGTTCAGCAATTTTATAGGCGGGTTGACCTACGATAGCGGCGTTCAGCGCGCCATTTTTCAGAATGATGTCCTGAACCGCTTTCAGCTCTTTACCCTGCAGCATGTAGCCGCCGTGGCTGGCGAAACGCTCGCGTACAGCGTCGTATACGGAATCAACCACAACAACAGACTGTTCAGATGCACAGATAACGCCGTTATCGAAGGTTTTAGACATCAGTACGGAAGCAACGGCACGTTTGATATCAGCAGTTTCGTCGATAACAACAGGGGTGTTACCCGCGCCAACACCGATGGCAGGTTTACCGGAGCTGTATGCAGCTTTAACCATGCCAGGACCACCGGTCGCCAGGATCAGGTTAATGTCAGGATGGTGCATCAGTGCGTTGGACAGCTCAACGGAAGGTTGGTCGATCCAGCCAATCAGATCTTTTGGTGCGCCTGCGGCAATCGCAGCCTGCAGAACGATATCTGCTGCCTTGTTGGTCGCATCTTTTGCACGTGGATGTGGAGAGAAGATAATTGCGTTACGGGTCTTCAGGCTGATCAGAGATTTGAAGATAGCCGTTGAAGTTGGGTTAGTCGTTGGAACAATACCGCAGATAATACCGATAGGTTCAGCGATGGTGATCGTGCCGAAGGTGTCGTCTTCAGACAGCACGCCACAGGTTTTCTCATCTTTATAGGCGTTGTAGATATACTCTGAAGCAAAGTGGTTTTTGATCACTTTATCTTCAACGATACCCATGCCAGATTCGGCAACGGCCATTTTAGCGAGAGGGATTCGAGCATCTGCAGCAGCCAGAGCGGCAGCGCGGAAGATTTTATCAACCTGTTCTTGGGTGAAATTGGCATATTCACGCTGGGCTTTTTTAACGCGCTCGACGAGGGCGTTCAGTTCAGCGATATTAGTAACAGCCATAATGCTCTCCTGATAATGTTTAAACTCTTTTAGTAAACCAGCGCTCGATACGTCAGACAGTATAGACAGTGCCAATACGACTTGCGTTACATAAAGTAAAACAATGGGTTACTTTATGCTCCAGCACACTAATTTACTAAAAGAGCCTTACCTTAGCATCATCCCTTTTTGACAGGTGACCTTCCTGGGGGGCGTAATCAAGATTACTCACTTCTGAGTACGGAAATCATGATCTGCGTCAATTTCTCCCCAAGCTGATACCTTTCAGCAGGGTTATTTCATGGATATTTTTCCACTGTTAATTAATTAAGTAACTATTGGAAGTGGTGGCATCAATGATTCAACATATGTTTAACATTCTGAAATGCTAACGTTTTGGCACAGATTTCTGGTGAAGTATGCTAATAAAAAGCGTATCTTCAGCGCGATTTTTCATGACAACGTTGTCAGTCCCGGGCATGTGCAAAGGCGGAGCAAAACGTGATCCAAACGCTCTTTGATTTTCCAACGTATTTCAAATTTTTTATCGGTTTGTTTGCCCTGGTTAACCCGGTGGGTATCATTCCTGTCTTTATTAGTATGACCAGTTACCAGACGGCGGCGGCCCGGAACAAAACCAATCTCACCGCTAACCTGTCTGTGGCGATCATCTTGCTCACCTCGCTTTTCCTGGGGGATGCCATTCTCCAGGTCTTCGGTATCTCCATCGACTCCTTCCGCATTGCGGGTGGGATCCTGGTGGTGACCATCGCCATGTCGATGATCAGCGGTAAGCTGGGCGAGGATAAACAGAACAAGCAGGAGAAGTCAGAAACCGCGATACGCGAAAGTATCGGCGTGGTGCCACTGGCTTTACCGCTCATGGCCGGTCCCGGTGCTATCAGTTCGACCATTGTCTGGGGTACGCGTTACCATAGCCTCATGCACCTGATTGGTTTTTCTGTCGCCATTGCTGTTTTCGCGCTCTGCTGCTGGGGGGTATTTCGTATGGCGCCCTGGCTGGTTCGCTTGCTGGGACAGACGGGGATTAACGTCATCACCCGTATTATGGGGTTGTTGTTGATGGCGTTAGGGATCGAATTCATTGTCACCGGTATTAAAAGCATTTTCCCCGGCTTGCTACACTAATATTTCGAATGAAAGAACGGAGCTACGGCTCCGTTTTTTTTACGTGAATATCAGCAAATCATATAACTAAAGTTGAAATGCTCACATATCATAATAAATTCTACTAATAATGTTCATCTCTTTTATTTCAAAGAGTTATGAATTTCGCACAATCCCGCCTGCACAGAAAATCTTCGAACGCTCTGTTATTTTACTCACACGATACTCTGGGGCTTGCTGAGAGATAACCGAAATGTTATTAGTAATTTCAACTTTCCCTTAGAGGAATGTGCTAAATAATGATCAGTTGTTAAATTTTTGTACAAAATCACTCAAAAGTAGCGCAGCGACGCGCGAGTAGAGGAAGTTTTCTCTACCTTATTGAATACCCGGTGTTTTTACCGGCTTTCGATGTCTGGCAGGGCTGCCCCCAACGATACGACGTACTTCGTAAAAGAGAATTGCTTAACAAATTTGCAAAATGTATTGGCGCGCGTTTACGCCATTTGATACTTTCCGGCCTATTATTTTGCAGCATAAAACAATCAGATGAGAATTATTTTCATATAGCTCTCTTCTCAGATATCCAGCTCAGGTCTCAAACAGGGGAGGCCTGTGAAGAATCGACGCAAGACGGCCATACGAGCAGTCAGTAATAAAAAAAGTCGGTGATAGCAAGTAGTAAAAGAAGAACCTGACAGCAGCAAAAAAAACTCCTGCGCTGTACAGGCCCCAACAGGGGAATAGACAGCTGGCGAAAGCCAGTAATTATAATGAGTGGAGTACCAACACAATGTCCATCATCACAAAAAAAAATCTGGTAGCGGCGGGGATTTTAACTGCGCTAATCGCGGGCAATGCTGCAATGGCTGCGGACGTTCCTGCAGGAGTACAACTGGCGGAGAAACAGACGCTGGTGCGTAACAACGGTGCGGAAGTTCAGTCTCTTGACCCGCACAAAATTGAAGGTGTTCCTGAGTCAAACGTTAACCGTGACCTGTTCGAAGGTCTTCTGGTGACTGACGTTGACGGCCACCCGGCACCGGGTGTGGCAGAAAAGTGGGAAAATAAAGATTTTAAAGTCTGGACCTTCCATCTGCGTAAAGATGCCAAATGGTCCGACGGTACGCCGGTTACCGCCGAAGATTTCGTGTATAGCTGGCAGCGCCTGGCGAATCCAAATACCGCCTCTCCGTATGCGAGCTATCTGCAATATGGCCACATCGCCAATATCGATGACATCATCGCCGGTAAAAAGCCGGTCACCGACCTGGGCGTGAAAGCGATCGATGCCAATACCTTTGAAGTGACGTTGAGCGAACCTGTTCCGTACTTCTATAAGTTGCTGGTTCACCCATCCGTTTCCCCGGTACCAAAATCCGCTGTGGAAAAATTTGGTGAAAAATGGACGCAACCTGCCAATATCGTGACCAACGGTGCCTATAAGCTGAAAGACTGGGTGGTCAACGAACGTATGGTCCTGGAGCGTAACCCGCAATACTGGGATAACGCGAAGACCGTGATTAATCAGGTCACCTACCTGCCAATCTCTTCTGAAGTAACGGATGTTAACCGCTACCGTAGCGGTGAAATCGACATGACCTATAACAACATGCCGATTGAACTGTTCCAGAAGCTGAAAAAAGAGATCCCGAAAGAAGTTCACGTCGACCCATACCTGTGCACTTATTACTACGAAATCAACAACCAGAAAGCACCGTTCACCGACGTACGCGTTCGTACTGCGCTGAAGCTGGCACTGGATCGCGATATTATCGTGAACAAAGTGAAAAACCAGGGCGATCTCCCGGCGTATAGCTACACCCCTCCTTATACCGATGGAATGAAACTGGTTGAGCCTGAATGGTTCAAGTGGTCTCAGGAAAAACGTAACGAAGAAGCGAAAAAGCTGCTGGCTGAAGCGGGCTACACTGCCGATAAGCCATTAACGTTTAACCTGCTGTACAACACGTCAGATCTGCATAAAAAACTGGCTATCGCCGTCGCGTCTATCTGGAAGAAAAACCTGGGCGTCAACGTTAAGCTGGAAAACCAGGAGTGGAAAACCTTCCTCGATACGCGTCATCAGGGGACCTTCGACGTGGCGCGTGCAGGCTGGTGTGCGGACTATAACGAACCGACCTCCTTCCTGAACACGATGCTCAGCGACAGTTCAAACAACACTGCGCACTATAAGAGCCCGGCGTTCGACAAGATCATCGCTGATACGCTGAAAGTCTCTGACGATGCGCAACGCGCAGAATTGTACGCGAAATCTGAAGAGCAGCTCGATAAAGACTCTGCAATCGTACCGGTTTACTACTACGTTAACGCCCGTCTGGTGAAACCGTGGGTAGGGGGTTATACCGGTAAAGACCCGTTGGATAATATTTCCGTTAAGAATCTTTATATTATCAAGCATTAATGGCAATACGTGGGGTGAGCCTGGCTTGCCCCACTGTGTCTACTTTGTAACATTCATCAGGCACACGCCAGAAGGTACGGGCAATGTTGAAATTTATCCTGCGTCGCTGTCTAGAAGCGATACCAACGTTATTTATTCTAATTACGATTTCCTTCTTTATGATGCGTCTCGCACCGGGAAGTCCATTTACCGGTGAACGTACGCTGCCGCCGGAAGTTATGGCGAATATCGAGGCGAAGTATCACTTAAACGATCCCATCACTACCCAATACTTCAATTATTTGAAGCAGCTGGCGCACGGTGATTTTGGACCGTCATTTAAATATAAAGACTATTCCGTAAACGACCTGGTGGCCTCCAGCTTCCCGGTTTCGGCAAAACTGGGTGCTGCGGCATTCATTCTGGCCGTCGTTCTCGGGGTCACCGCAGGCGTTATCGCCGCGCTCAGACAAAATACCAAATGGGATTATGCCGTAATGGGGGTGGCAATGACCGGGGTAGTGATACCCAGCTTCGTTGTCGCGCCATTACTGGTGATGATATTTGCCATTACGCTGAAGTGGCTGCCTGGCGGCGGCTGGAACGGCGGGGCGCTGAAGTTCATGATTTTGCCAATGGTGGCATTATCTCTGGCCTATATCGCCAGTATCGCGCGTATCACCCGTGGTTCTATGATCGAAGTGCTGCATTCGAACTTCATCCGCACCGCGCGCGCGAAAGGGCTGCCGATGCGCCGGATTATCTTCCGCCATGCGCTCAAGCCGGCGCTGCTGCCGGTGCTCTCCTATATGGGGCCTGCATTCGTTGGGATCATCACGGGCTCGATGGTTATCGAAACCATCTACGGCCTGCCGGGCATTGGTCAGCTGTTCGTTAACGGCGCGCTCAACCGCGACTATTCGCTGGTACTGAGCCTGACGATCCTCGTTGGTGCGCTCACCATTCTCTTTAACGCGATCGTTGATGTGCTGTATGCCGTCATCGACCCGAAAATCCGTTACTAACTGGAGCACGCCATGATGTTGAGTAAGAAAAACAGCGAGGCGCTGGAAAACTTCAGTGAAAAACTGGAAGTGGAAGGTCGTAGTCTCTGGCAGGATGCACGCCGTCGCTTTATGCACAACCGTGCCGCCGTCGCCAGTCTGGTGGTTCTGGTGATCATCGCGCTGTTTGTGACCCTGGCACCGATGCTGTCGCAATTTACCTATTTCGATACGGACTGGGGCATGATGTCCAGCGCGCCGGATATGGAATCCGGTCACTATTTCGGGACCGACTCATCCGGCCGTGATCTGCTGGTGCGCGTCGCGATTGGGGGGCGTATCTCGTTGATGGTCGGTATCGCCGCCGCGCTGGTGGCGGTAATTCTGGGTACGCTCTACGGCTCACTTTCCGGCTACCTTGGCGGCAAAGTGGACTCAGTGATGATGCGTTTGCTGGAAATCCTGAACTCCTTCCCGTTTATGTTCTTCGTCATTCTGCTGGTGACCTTCTTCGGCCAGAACA
This sequence comes from Enterobacter sp. ZOR0014, assembly GCF_000798855.1. Taxonomy (NCBI): domain Bacteria; kingdom Pseudomonadati; phylum Pseudomonadota; class Gammaproteobacteria; order Enterobacterales; family Enterobacteriaceae; genus Enterobacter; species Enterobacter sp. ZOR0014. The sequence continues at coordinate 7,661 of NZ_JTLF01000234.1, forward strand.
TTCTGTTGATTTTCGTGGCCATCGGGATGGTTTCCTGGCTGGATATGGCGCGTATCGTACGCGGCCAGACGCTGAGCCTGAAACGTAAAGAATTTATCGAAGCCGCGCAGGTTGGTGGCGTATCTACCCGAAATATCGTGGTTCGCCATATTGTTCCTAACGTGCTGGGGGTGGTTGTGGTCTATGCCTCACTGCTGGTGCCAAGCATGATCCTGTTTGAATCCTTCCTCAGCTTCCTGGGGCTGGGTACGCAGGAACCACTGAGCAGCTGGGGCGCGCTGTTGAGCGATGGTGCAAACTCGATGGAAGTATCACCGTGGCTGTTGCTCTACCCGGCGGGTTTCCTGGTGGTCACACTGTTTTGTTTCAACTTTATCGGCGATGGCCTGCGTGATGCCCTCGACCCGAAAGACCGTTAAGGAGCGCCGTCATGACAATTATTGAAACGGCCACTGCGCCACAGGCGCAACAGCAGAGCAATCTTCTGCTGGACGTAAAAGACCTCCGTGTGACCTTTAAAACCCCTGACGGGGATGTTACCGCCGTCAACGATCTCAACTTCAACCTGAGCGCGGGTGAAACGCTGGGGATTGTCGGTGAATCCGGCTCCGGAAAATCCCAGACCGCCTTTGCGTTGATGGGCCTGCTGGCATCTAACGGTGTGATTGGCGGTTCCGCAAAATTCAATGGTCGCGAAATCCTCAACCTGCCGGAGCACGAGCTGAACAAGCTGCGTGCCGAGCAGATCTCGATGATTTTCCAGGACCCGATGACCTCGCTGAACCCGTATATGCGCGTCGGTGAGCAGCTGATGGAAGTCCTGATGCTGCATAAAGGTCTGGGGAAAGCGGAAGCGTTTGAGGAATCCGTCAAAATGCTGGATGCGGTAAAAATGCCGGAAGCGCGTAAGCGCATGCGCATGTTCCCGCACGAATTCTCCGGCGGTATGCGTCAGCGCGTGATGATTGCTATGGCGCTGCTGTGCCGGCCAAAACTGCTGATTGCCGATGAACCGACTACCGCACTGGACGTTACCGTTCAGGCGCAAATCATGACCCTGCTGAACGAGCTTAAGCGTGAGTTCAACACGGCGATTATCATGATTACCCACGATCTGGGTGTTGTTGCCGGTATCTGTGACAAAGTGCTGGTGATGTATGCCGGTCGTACGATGGAATACGGCAAAGCGCGGGACGTGTTCTATCAGCCTGCCCATCCATACTCCATTGGCCTGCTGAACGCGGTGCCGCGGCTTGATGCGGAAGGGGAATCCCTGCTCACCATTCCGGGCAACCCGCCAAACCTGCTGCGTCTGCCAAAAGGCTGTCCGTTCCAGCCGCGCTGTCCGCATGCGATGGAAATCTGCAACAGCGCGCCGCCGCTGGAAGCATTTGCACCAGGCCGTCTGCGCGCCTGCTTTAAGCCGCAGGAGGAGCTGGTATGAACGCATTAGATGAAAAACGCAATGTGCTGCTCGAAATCGCTGACCTTAAGGTGCATTTCGATATTAAGGATGGTAAACAGTGGTTCTGGCAGCCGCCGAAAACCCTGAAAGCCGTGGATGGCGTCACCCTGCGTCTGTACGAGGGGGAGACCCTGGGGGTCGTGGGCGAGTCCGGCTGTGGGAAATCCACTTTCGCACGTGCCATTATCGGCCTGGTCAAAGCTACCGATGGAAAAGTGGCGTGGCTGGGTAAAGACCTGCTGGGGATGAAGCCCGACGAGTGGCGGGACGTGCGAAGCGACATCCAGATGATTTTCCAGGATCCGCTGGCATCACTTAACCCGCGTATGACCATCGGAGAGATTATTGCCGAGCCGCTGCGCACCTATCATCCTAAGATGCCGCGTCAGGAAGTCCGTGACCGCGTAAAGGCGATGATGCTGAAAGTGGGGCTGTTGCCTAACCTCATTAACCGTTATCCGCACGAATTCTCCGGCGGTCAGTGTCAGCGTATTGGTATTGCGCGTGCGCTGATCCTTGAGCCGAAGCTGATTATCTGTGATGAACCGGTTTCCGCGCTGGACGTTTCCATTCAGGCGCAGGTGGTAAACCTGCTGCAGAAGCTGCAGCGCGAGATGGGGCTGTCGCTGATCTTCATTGCGCACGATCTGGCCGTCGTAAAACACATTTCTGACCGTGTGCTGGTGATGTATCTGGGTCATGCCGTGGAGCTGGGCACGTATGATGAGGTGTACCACAATCCGCTGCACCCTTACACCAAAGCACTGATGTCTGCAGTACCCATCCCCGATCCCGATCTGGAGAAAAATAAAACGATCCAGCTTCTGGAAGGAGAATTGCCTTCACCGATTAATCCGCCGTCAGGTTGCGTGTTCCGTACGCGCTGCCCGATGGCCGGGCCGGAATGTGCGAAAACACGACCGGTTCTGGAAGGCAGTTTCCGACATGCGGTTTCCTGCCTGAAAGTAGACCCGTTATAATCGCAAGGGCTGACATGATGTCAGCCCTTATTTATTGCGAGGTTACCGTGTCGCGTTTATTCACTTCAGCCCGTCGACGGCTCTATCATCTTTTATTCGATCCAGAAACGGTATCGGGACGCCGTTTTGAGGGACTCTGCGCGCTGTTTGCGTTACTTAGCGTCATTGTCATCTTTATTGAATCCGGTGTCGGGACACAATATCACCTGACTTTTGATGAATGGCATGCCTTTGTCTGGCTTGAACTGGCGATCACCCTGGTCTTTACCGCTGAGTATATTCTGCGGGTCGTTTGCTGGCCCAATCCGGCAAAGTACGTATTCAGCTTCTGGGGTTTTATCGATTTAGCGACTATCCTGCCGCTCTATGTCATGTGGCTATGGCCAGAAATCAGTCTCAACTATGTTTTCGCCTGGCGCGCCATGCGCGTGATTCGCGTATTGCGAATTCTTAAATTGCTGCGTTTTATGCCGTCGCTGCGCGTATTCTGGAGTGCCATCGTTAGCGCACGACATCAGCTTATTCTGTTTTACTCGTTTATTGCCATTGTGATGATTGTTTTCGGCGCGCTGATGTATTTGATAGAAGGGCCCAAATACGGCTTCACAACGCTCAACGCCTCCGTCTACTGGGCCATCGTGACCGTGACGACCGTGGGGTACGGTGATATCACACCCCATACGCCGCTGGGGCGCATAGTGGCATCCGTGCTCATTCTGATTGGGTATTCGGTGATTGCTATCCCGACGGGGTTAATTACCACGCACATGAGCAGTGCATTTCAAAGCCATAAAGCGCAGCGTAAATGTCCGCGCTGTCATCAGGGTGAGCATGAGCAGAGCGCGCGGTTTTGCAACCGATGTGGGAGCGAGTTACCGAAGTAAATAAAAAAGGCTGCCATCGCAGCCTTTTTTATTATTCGCGCCAGAGAATGTGGCACAGCTTGTGGTCTTTCTCCCGGCAGAGCAGGACGCGAGCGAAAATGTCGTTAATTTCCCCACCATCTTCGTCAGCCAGCCCAATCACCACTTCGGCAAAGAAGTCAGGATTCAGGTCGAAATCCACATGTTCAGCCCAGTCTTCTGCAGGGTCGAACAATTCGGCACCGCCGCGCTCTTCGAACTGCAGATTAAAGAGGATCACGTCCGCGGGATCGAGGTTATCAACCGCCAGTTCGAGAAAAATGTCATAGGCCTGCTCGAGCGTTTCGTCTTCGGTCAGGCGATTGTTCAGATCCATTTCCATGATGACTACCTGTTTAACATCGTTGGGCACGTTTTACAGCAACGGACTAAAGAAGTAAAACAGTCGTTCAGCTATTCTCTGCCACAGCGGGCGTTTTACCCACAGCCTGGCATCCAGCAGCCGCGAGCGGGAGATATAATCATCCTGCACCGCCGCCAGGTCACCGCCAAATCCGGCGTCATCAATCACCAGGGTGATTTCAAAGTTCAGCCACAGGCTGCGCATATCGAGGTTTACCGTGCCCACCAGGCTTAACTCGCCGTCGACAAGCACACTCTTGGTGTGCAGCAGCCCGCCTTCAAACTGGTAGATTTTCACCCCGGCGGCCAGCAGTTCGCTAAAGAAGGCGCGGCTGGCCCAGCCCACCAGAAGCGAGTCATTTTTGCGGGGCAAAATGATACTCACATCGACACCACGCTGCGCTGCGGTACAGATCGCGTGCAGCAGGTCATCGCTGGGGACGAAGTAGGGCGTCGTCATGATCAAATATTCACGCGCTGAGTAGGTAGCCGTCAGCAGCGCCTGATGAATTAAGTCCTCCGGGAATCCCGGCCCGGAGGCAATGGTATGAATAGTATGACCGCTGGCCTCTTCAAACGGCATGATGTTGCCATCTGGCGGTGGGGGCAGAATACGCTTGCCGGTCTCTATCTCCCAGTCGCAGGAGTAAACGATACCCATCGAGGTGGCAATCGGCCCCTCCATTCGTGCCATCAGATCCACCCATTGCCCGACGCCGGAGTCCTGTTTAAAGAAGCGCGGGTCAACCATGTTCATACTGCCGGTATAGGCAATATAATTATCAATCATGATCATTTTACGGTGTTGGCGAAGGTCCATCCGACGCAGAAAGACGCGCAGGAGATTTACCTTTAGCGCCTCAACCACTTCGATACCGGCATTACGCATCATGCCTGCCCAAGGGCTGCGGAAAAACGCCACGCTGCCTGCGGAGTCCAGCATCAGACGGCAGTGGATCCCCCGACGCGCGGCCGCCATCAGGGATTCAGCGACCTGGTCGGCCATGCCGCCGGGCTGCCAGATATAGAACACCATCTCAATGTTATGGCGAGCAAGCTGGATATCGCGGATCAACGCCTGCATCACGTCATCGGAGGAGGTCAGAAGCTGGAGCTGGTTCCCCTTAACGCCGCCAATCCCCTGACGCCGTTCGCAGAGCTTAAACAGCGAGGAGGCGACGCTGCTGTTCTCCTCGGCAAAGATATGTTTGCAGGCTTTAAGATCGTTAAGCCACTTCGCGGTGGAAGGCCACATGGCACGCGCCCGCTCGGCCCGGCGTTTACCCAGATGAAGCTCACCGAAAGAGAGATAGGCAATAATTCCCACCAGCGGGAGGATGTAAATGATCAGAAGCCAGGCCATGGCGGAGGGTACGGCTCTGCGCTTCATCAGGATGCGTAATGTCACACCCGCGATTAACAGCCAGTATCCCAAAATGACCAGCCAACTCACCACGGTGTAGAAGGTTGTCATGGTTAAAAAAATCCTTTTGAAAGCGTATTGTTATGAGTGTACGCATCAGGATTCATCTGGCAAATAAAAACGCCAGGTAAAAGCGCTGGTTTGCTGCCGGGTTGGGTTTATAATGGCGGCTCTGTTTGAGAAAGAGTTGTAGACATGAAGCGCAGTAGAACAGAAGTAGGGCGCTGGCGCATGTTGCGACAGGTGAGTCGTCGTAAGGCTCGTTGGCTGGAAGCACAATCCCGCCGCAATATGCGTATCCACGCCATCAGAAAATGTGGATTGAACAGGCACCGCAACGCGTTGCTGTTCGCCGTCCAGGATATCTGAAAACCCTGAGGGCACCGCAAGGTGCCCGCTGATTTTATAGTGTCTTATTTAGAGAATATCGTTATTGCTGCGATATTCCGGTGATGTTTAGCAAAAGGAGGGAGAGGTGTTTGCGGAGTTTGGCGTACTGAATTTCTGGACGTATGTTGTTGGCGCATTTTTTATTGTGCTGGTGCCGGGCCCGAATACCCTGTTTGTGCTGAAGACCGGGATCGGTCACGGCGTTAAAAAAGGATATCTTGCCGCCACAGGTGTGTTTATCGGCGATGCGGTTCTGATGTTTCTCGCCTGGGCCGGTGTCGCGGCTTTAATCCAGACCACGCCGGTACTGTTTAATATCGTACGCTATCTGGGTGCTTTCTATTTACTCTGGCTGGGCGGCAAAATGCTCTGGTCGGTGATTAACCGTCAGAATCATGCTCATGAGAGCGGAACTGAACCTGCCAGTATGATCATGAAACGCGCCCTGGTACTGAGCCTGACGAATCCAAAAGCGATTCTGTTCTACGTTTCGTTCTTTGTGCAGTTTATTGACGTGAATGCACAAAATACCGGGACCTCTTTTCTGATTCTCGCCACCACGCTTGAGTTGATTAGCTTTATGTACATGAGCTTCCTGATCTTCTCCGGTGCGTTTGTCACGCGTTATTTGAAAACCAAAAAGAAACTGGCAAAGCTGGGGAACGGGCTGATAGGGCTGCTGTTTGTCGGGTTTGCGGCGCGGTTAGCGTCACTGCATTGATGTGAAGAAAGGCTCCTGAGGGAGCCTTTTTTGCCTCAGAACACTTTCTTATACGGTCGCACCGTTACCTTCGCATACACGCCCGCCGCAACGTACGGGTCTGCGTCAGCCCAGGCCTGCGCCGCTTCCAGAGATTCAAACTCTGCAATAACCGTGGAGCCCGAAAAACCGGCTGCACCCGGGTCGTTGCTGTCGACAGCAGGCATTGGGCCAGCGGTCAGCAAACGACCTTCATCCTGTAGCAGCTGTAAGCGTGCCAGGTGAGCAGGGCGGACAGACTGGCGTTTCTCAAGTGAATCAGCGACATCTTCAGAGTAAATCACGTAAAGCACGGTGAAGCTCCTTAAGGGTTTTAAAGTGTCAGTTACGTTATGTGAAAGGGCAACTGACTGCAATGTAAAGATAAAAACAATGTTAATACCCTGATCTGAATGCCCCTTTTTTGGCCACATTGACGCTTAAATTGCGCCAGAACAAAGTGTCTTATTGAATATGATTGCTATTTGCATTTAAAATCAGGGTTCGATTTTTTAACGTTGATGACTATGACTTCGATGACCCTTGATTTACCTCGCCGCTTTCCCTGGCCGACGCTGCTCTCCGTCGTGATTCACGGTGCTGTCGTGGCGGGTTTGCTCTATACCTCGGTTCATCAGGTTATTGAAATGCCCGCACCCGCGCAGCCGATTTCGGTGACCATGGTATCGCCAGCGGATCTCGAGCCGCCGCAGGTCGCGCCGCCACCGCCACAGCCGGTTGCTGAACCGGAGCCAGAACCCGAGCCTGTTCCGGCGCCACCGAAGGAAGCCCCGGTGGTGATCCATAAACCTGAACCGAAGCCCAAACCTAAGCCGAAGCCAAAACCGGTTAAGAAGGTCGAGGAGCGTCCGAAACGCGAAGAACGTCCGGTTGAGCCACGCGCGACCCAGACGGTTGAGAATACAGCACCTTCACGTCCGGTGATGAACAACTCCGCACCGGCACCAAAACCAACGGTTGCCGCGCCAGCGGGCCCACGAGCACTGAGCCGAAACCAGCCTCAGTATCCGGCGCGAGCGCAGGCTTTACGTATTGAAGGTCGCGTACGGGTGAAATTTGACGTTACCGCAGATGGCCGCGTTGATAACGTGCAAATCTTGTCCGCTCAGCCTTCTAATATGTTTGAACGCGAAGTGAAATCGGCGATGCGCAGATGGCGCTACGAAGCCGGTAAACCGGGTAGCGGACTGATCGTGAACATTGTCTTCCGCCTGAACGGCGGGGCGCAGATGGAATAAAAAAAGCCTCCGGATGGAGGCTTTTTTGTCAGATAATCAGGCCTGCGGAAGCTGACGAGGTTTACCCTCGCTATCCACTGCCACATAAATAAACAGTGCTTCAGTAGCTTTATAGCGCTGTCCAATCGGTTCTGAAGAGACCTTCTTCACCCAGACTTCAATGTTGATAGAGATGGAGGTATTGCCGCGTTTGACGCAGCGCGCGTAACAGCACACCACGTCACCTACCGCCACCGGGCGCAGGAAGGTCATCCCATCGACCCTCACTGTTACCACGCGTCCGTGAGCTATCTCTTTTGCCAGAATTGCGCCGCCCATATCCATTTGCGACATCAGCCAGCCGCCAAAAATATCGCCATTGGCATTAGTGTCAGCGGGCATTGCCAGTGTGCGTAAAACCAGTTCGCCCTGAGGGGCGTTAGTTGTTGTCATTGTTTTAACTCGTAACGGAAGACTTCAGGCGGGATGCTACTATGATTTCACAGCGGAGAGAATAGACCAGAACGCCTGTCGAACACGTTCTGGTCAACCAGCAGTTAGTGCTTATCGTCCTGCGGCATATGGCGATAGATGTAAACGCCGCTGAGCAGGGTGAAAATCAGCGTCAGGGCGGTCAGGCCGAAGACCTTAAAGTTGACCCAAATATTTTGCGGCAACCAGAAGGCAATGTAGATATTGGCAAGACCGCAAAGAATAAAGAACACCGCCCAGGCAATATTCAGTCGGGACCAGACCTGCTGCGGCAGCGTCAGCTCTTTACCCAGCATGCGCTGGATAAGCGGTTTTTTCATAACCCACTGGCTGATTAACAATGCGCCTGCAAACAGCGCGTATATCACCGTGACTTTCCACTTGATGAATTCATCATTGTGGAAGAACAGGGTCAGCCCGCCGAAAACAGCGACCAGCACGAACGTGACCAGCGCCATTTTTTCGACTTTACGGTAACGTACCCAGCTGTAGATCAGCACAACCGCGGTCGCGATAATCAGCGCAGTGGTCGCAGCATAGATGTCATACAGCTTATAAAACGCGAAAAAGACCACGAGCGGTAAAAAATCAAGAAACTGCTTCATTCTGTGATTCCATCTTCTCTGTTGAGCCGGGAAGCGGGTCATGCTCCCGGCATCAGGATTACTGACGAATTAACATATACAGGCGGAACAGATAGACCAGCAGTACCGCTGAAATCAGGTTGCTCAGCGTATTCGCGACTACCGCGCCAACATTAGGCGTTAAAACCGCAAAATTCGGCGCAAACAGGAGCAGAAGCGTTTTCGCCAGCAGCCAGCCGATCACGGCAGGGGCTACCAGACGCATATTCGCCCATGCGAGCCTGATACTGCTGCGCATTGCGGTAAAAATACCCATTTTGTCCTGCACGATTATGATCGGGGCAAAAGAGAGCACGATAGCCAGCAACACGCCCGGCACCACGACCAGCATAATCCCCATCTGAACCAGCAGGGTGGTTAAGAAGATCAGGATAAACAGCTTCGGCAAAACGGGGGCACTGGCACCAATCGCCCGTAAGGCACTGACCCGATGGCCCGCTGACACCAGCTGAATCATCAGGAGAACGCCGCCCGCCAGAATCGCATTACCAATGAGACCAGAGAACGTCGATGCGGCTGAAGCCCGCAGCAGGATTTGCTGCTGCTCTGGCGTCATGTTTTGCACCAGTTCAAACAACCCGACGCTTCCTGCCAGATTGTCACCCTGGCTCAGGCTGGCAATCTGTTCATCACTCGGTGAGAAGGCATGGCCCAGCACCACAGTGATAAAGGCGCAAAGCAACGCGATCAGTAAAAAAGTTATGAACTGATTGCGGAAAAAGTTTCCCGTGTCACGGTAGACAGACTTCGCCGTGATAGACATGCACTCTCCTTGAGTATTGCAGGTGTTAATTAGCCGGCAATTGTACACCGGATGCACCTGCTGTGGCAGCATCAAGGCTTGTATGGAAAAGCATATCTTTGTAAAGCGGCGGTAATCCGACCCGTGCGCGGGCGCGATTACAGGCGTCGTTGACCTGCCCGTCTTCCCCTGACATAGCAAATTCCCGGCAGGGGCTGGGGCGATCCTCATAGATGGAACACCGGGTTGAGACCCCGGGTTCACCCTGAAGCGCGACGCAGCGAGCCTGTTTTTGGTTCGTGCCGCGCATACAGCGCAGAAAAGGGGTTAACGGCTCAGTGAGATGAACCGGAACGGTACCGCCGCCATCGATGGCCTCGGCCCAGTAGAAAGAGACTCGAAAATACGCACAACAGGCTCCGCACGTCATGCACGGGTTAACTTCACTCATGGCACACCTGCAAAAAAGAACGCATCAAATCAATTTGTGAGAGCGATAAATTAGCCAGCCGCCTGAGGAAGAGCAAGAGGGGGAAAAGAGAAAATTTTGTAACTGTGAAATGCCAAAAATTGACATGGAAACAACTTAATGTTTTTCAAAGTGCCACAAAAAATTAACCCAGATCAATGAATGTTAACTTACTGGTTTTAATGTGATCTGTGGCAGATCACTTATTACTCTTTTGTGAGTATATTCTCACCCGCTATTAAAACCACAACGATGGAGCGGATATGAAAAAATTAGCGGTGGCAGCCCTTGTATTAAGCAGTCTCTCTGGCGGCGCGTATGCGCACGAAGCAGGTGAATTCTTTATTCGTGCCGGTTCGGCCACGGTTCGCCCAACAGAGGGCTCTGATAACGTGCTGGGTATGGGCGGTTTTAACGTCAGTAATAACACCCAGTTAGGCTTAACGTTTACTTATATGGCGACGGATAACATTGGTGTCGAGCTTCTGGCGGCAACGCCGTTCCGCCATCGCGTGGGTCTCGGCCCGACCGGTGATATCGCCACCGTTCACCATTTACCGCCAACGCTGATGGCGCAATGGTACTTTGGCGATGCCAGCAGCAAGGTGCGTCCGTATATTGGCGCCGGTGTAAACTACACCACCTTCTTTGATGAGAAGTTTAACGATACCGGTAAAGCGGCCGGTCTGACGGACCTCAGCCTTAAAGATTCATGGGGTATGGCGGGGCAGGTCGGTCTGGATTATCTGATTAACCGCGACTGGCTGATCAACGCCTCAGTCTGGTACATGGACATTGATACAGACGTACGCTTTAAAGCGGGCGGTGAGCAGCAAAGTATCAATACTCGCCTCGATCCGTGGGTGTTTATGTTCTCTGCAGGTTATCGCTTCTAATCCCCCCTCAAACTGGCCACCAGGTGGCCAGTTTGTTTTTGCAGCCTTCAAAACGATGGATAAACCGGCCGCTCGTCAAGTTTTACGCAGTGCCTGAGTTTCGTTTCCCCATCATATAAATAGCTAAATGCGTCGCTGGACACCGAATGAAAAAGAATATCGCCATTAGCAAACGGGATCATTTCGGTGTCACCCGCGCGCTTGTGCCCTGCGCCAGTTTCAAACTGGCCGCGCCACCGTTCCTGCGTATGGTCGTAAACGTGCAGAATAACCTCGACAAGTCCTCTTTCCGGACAGTTAAGGCGCAGGAAGGTTGAAGAGAAATTCAGGGGCAGCACGTGAAAGGGAATCAATAAGGCGAAAACCAGTAAAGCTCGTAAATACATCAAACTGCGAAAACCTCCTTCAAAATGGATATGAGATTTTACTTAAGTCAGATGCGGCGGCTTTGCCCTCGATCAAGAGGTCTTATAATTCAATGCGATAAAGGCCTCTGACGAGGCCTGAACGTTCATTTTTGAATCAAATAGCGGATTGTTGGCCCGTCCTGCTGAATATCCAGCACCGTGTAGCCATGGTTTTTAGCATCCAGCGGAATGTTGTTAATGGATTGCGGGCAGTCGCTCACCACCTCCAGAATTTCCCCTTTTTTGAGCTGCGGTAGCGCTTCAAGGGTAGCCACTGCCGGATAAGGGCAGGGTTCGCCGATCATATCCAGTCGATAATCAGGCACGATCTCTTTCATGCAGCGTTCTCCTGCGTTTCAGGTTTAGCGGTGGTGCGACGGAAGAAACGTTTCTCCTGCGCGACAACCAGTAAAAAAGCGACCAGCAGCAAGGCATAGGTTACCAGCAGGCCGCCGAGCGGACCGAAGGTGCTCAACAGATTGACCTTATCCCAGTTTGTTGCGAGTACAGGTGAGACATCATCCCAGTAGTACGCCAGAATGGTTGAACCAATGACATTACCAAGGCCGACCCACCAGTAATGCACCTGGCCTTCGACGGCGCGATACATCCAGCCGGTTTCACACCCGCCTGCCAGCACAATTCCGAAGCCAAACAGCAGGCCACCAATCACCGCGTTAGGACCGGCCCACATGATTTTCGGTTCAACACCGAGTTGTACATAGCTGAAAATGCCGATGGCACTCACCGCCATACCGGCAATGATCGCTTTTGCCATCATGGTTCGTCCGGTGATCCACATATCGCGAAACGCAGAGGTAAAGCAGATCTGCGCGCGTTCGATCAGCAGACCGAACCCTACGCCGAACAACATCGCCAGGCCGAGTTTCGGTTGATTCAGCGCTGTGCAGATTGCCCACGCGATCATGGCAAAAAAGACCAGCATACCGAGGCGAAAACGGCGTTTCGCCTGGTCCGGCTTCTGGGTCAGCGGCGACGCCGCGCTAACTTTGGTCATTTTTACCGGAATACGGAACAGCGGCAGCAGGGTGAATTTTGCACCGAAGTAAGAGCCAATCGCGGTGGCGACGGCAAAGAACCAGGCATGCAGTGAAAATTGCGGAATACCCGTGAAGAACGCGGCAAGGTTACAGCCCATCGCCAGGCGAGCACCAAATCCGGCAATAATCCCGCCGACGACCGCCTGCATAATGCGGATACGGCTTTTGGGCATGCGCAACTTGACGTTATTTGCCCACAGCGCCGCCGCGAAACAGCCGCCGAACATCCCGATGATCATCATTCCGTCGATGCGGGTAAGCGGAGTACCGTCCAGGTGAATGAGTTTAAAGTAGCCCCACTCTTCGGCATGCACGCCAGCGAGTTGCAGAAGTTGACCACCCCAGCGGGTAAACTCGCCGGTCACGGCCCAAAAGGTACCGGTAATGCCGAAATAATAAGTAGAGAGAATGCCTGCCGCGATAACGGCCGGAACAGGTGACCAGAACTTAACTAAATAAGTCTGTTTGAAGTATTGCCATGACATGAGTAAACCTCTGAACTCAGAAGGTGTATTTGGATTTAACGGGCCGGAATATATAACTTTTTGGCTTACTCTAAAACCTCTCCAAACCTACTCTCCGGGATAGCGTCATTTTTTATGACCTCCGTCATTAAATCTTCCGGTTATTTCCCGGCAATCACACCCCCGGCTGCAAAATATTCATTCCTTTCGCGGAGCCTTACTCAAAATGCGAGAGCGGCAGACATCCAGAATTTCGTCAGCCAGCGCGGAATTATCCGGGCAGGCACGGGACAACACCAGAGCCCCGACAAGATGTGCAAAGGTGTTTATCAGGTCAGCACGTGAGACATTTTCGTCGCTTAACATTGCCAGCTGACGTTCAACCCCGGCTGCAAATGTCTCTTTGATGGACTCGGACTGGCGTGCGGTGTCCGTGCCCAGGGCAGACATCACGCAACCTCCGGCCATATCATCGCGATGCTGCCGGGAGAGGTAATATTCAATGAATTTGTCTCGATCTACACCCGCCAGGTTTTCCGCGGCATGCACAAACCCGCAATTCATGGCCTCTGACATCAGGTCGGCCTTCGAACCAAAGTGCTTATAAAACCCGCCGTGAGTTAAACCCGCAGCAGACATCAGCTCCGCCACGCCCACGCCGTCATAGCCGCGTTCACGAAAAAGTTCGGATGCCGTTTCAACTATGCGCATCCGGTTCTCCCGGACCTGCTCTTTTGACACTTTCATGCTGCCCACCCCCTATAAAACAAGGCTCAATTATACATTGATGATGACCATAATCAAACCAGTTGACTTTATAGATTATGATCATCATCATTAAATCCGTATCTCCGACAGCGCTTCGCAGAGAAAGGCACGCTCTGTCAGTCTGGCTGAGATCAGCAAAGAGAGCCGGATATCTCCCGGATTTTTCTGCATCGAACGGTGCAGATTCTGTTTAACATTTGATAAAGAAGATCACACATGACGAAAACTTCAGTTCTCATTACAGGCGCATCGACGGGTATTGGTGCTGTTTATGCGGAAAGGTTTGCAAGCCGTGGACATGACCTGATTCTGGTTGCCCGGGATAAAACAAAATTAGACGCACTTGCCGAACGTCTGAGACAGGAGAAGGGCGTTTCTGTAGATGTCCTGCCTGCCGATCTCACTCAGGCAGCGGAGTTAGCGACGGTGGAAACGCGTCTTCGTGAAGACGAAAAAATAGGGGTGCTGATCAATAACGCCGGCATCGCACAGTCGGGCCATTTTATCGGCCAGACGTCCGAGGCAATTGAGCGTCTTATCGCCCTGAATGTCACCGCGCTGACGAGACTTGCCAGTGCCGCGGCACCAAGGTTTGTCAACGCCGGAGAAGGTGCGATCGTCAATATCAGTTCAGTCGTTGGGCTCGCCCCGGAATTTGGCATGTCGATTTACGGTGCAACCAAAGCCTTCGTGCTTTTCTTGTCGCAGGGATTGCATCTTGAGCTGTCCTCCGCAGGCGTTTACGTCCAGGCGGTACTTCCGGCCGGCACTTACACTGAAATCTGGGAACGTGCCGGTATTGATATCAGTAAGGCGCCCGAGATGATGGAAGTGGATCAGTTAGTTGACGCAGCCCTGGCGGGCTTTGACCGTCGCGAACTCGTCACCATCCCTCCTTTACAACACGCTGCCCACTGGGATGACCTGGAGAGGACGCGTCAGGCTCTGCTTGAGGACATCAACCAGGCTAACGTGGCAGAGCGCTACAAAGTGTAGTCAGGGGGGATTCGGCATAGGACTGAGTATCGTTTTTTCACTCAGCAACAGCGTTGTTAAGAAACATGCCACAGGCAAACCCGGCAGAGTAAAAGACAAATGAATAAGAAGACGATGAAAGCGTTTACGTTTAAACGCTATGGTAAATCCCCGGGACTGGGGATCGATGACGTCGATTTTCCGTCCCCCGGTGATGATGAAATTCTGGTCAAAGTGTATGCAGTAGGTCTGAACCCAATCGATAACATGATCCCGACCGGCATGTTCAAACGCGTTCTGAATTTCAGTCTCCCCGCGACCTTGGGCAGTGATGTGTCCGGCGTTGTCGTTGCCACAGGACGTCGCGTGACGCGATTCAAGGCAGGCGACGAGATTTTCGCCAGTATTTTTGACAGGGGAACGGGGTCGCTGGCCGAATTTGTCCGGGTGCCAGAAAGCCTTGCGGCGTTAAAACCCGCCAGTCTGGATTTCGTACAGGCCGCGTCACTTCCTATGGTCAGTCTCACCTCCTGGCAAGCGCTGACAGAACGCGCGATGCTGCGAGCGGGGCAGAAAGTATTTATCCCTGCCGGATCCGGTGGAATCGGCAGTTTTGCTATTCAGCTGGCGAAACACTTTGGCGCAACGGTTGGGACGACCACCAGCGCAGCCAACATTGACTGGGTGAGCCGCCTTGGTGCAGATGACGTCGTTGACTATAGAAAGCAGGAATTCGAAAAAGTGCTGAGCGGCTACGATATTGTCCTCGGTACTGTCAGAGGTGACGCGATTGAGAAATCCACGCAAATCCTTAAGCCGGGAGGGAAAATTATTTCCCTGATCGGGCCGTTAGATGCTGCTTTCGCGCGGGAACGACACCTTAATGTTTTCCTGCGTTTCGTATTAGGGCTGATGAGCCGCAAAATCATGCGGCTGTCAAAAAAGCGAGGTTTGACCTATTCGTTTCTCTTTGTTCGCCCTGATGGCAGCCAGCTCAGCCAAATCGGTGAACTGATGGACGCTGAACTCATCAAGCCCGTAATCGACAAGGTTTACCCCTTTGCCGAAACGAGCGACGCCTTCACCTATCTGGCTCGCGGGCATGCAAAGGGGAAAGTCGTCGTTAAAGTTCATGGGTAATAGCCACGAAGGCTTGAGCGCCGTTGCAGCGGCGGACTGCAGATAATGGTGATGCGCTGAGTGGAACCCTGCGCATTGCCGCCCCCTATGCTGCGGACCTTGTCACTGAAGGCGTGGATATTTCGCTACGTTTTAGTGAGTCGGGGGAAGGATAAACTCAATATACGTTGTACTCTGCGCGGGATTAAAACCAGGGCATTACGGATATGGCCACCCCTCAGGCGAGGGGTGGCTTTCGGGGCGGGAGAGTGATGTTTACTTCGCCGCTTCCTCGATAAGTGTGGCGACATCCTGGGGATGTGAAACCATCACGACATGGGATGCGCCTTTAATCACAACGGTGTGTTTTGATCCCGCGCGTTCAGCCATGAATCGCAAACCCTGGGCGGGGATATTCTTGTCGCCGTCACCGTAAATGAAGTAAGAGGGCAGTTTTTTCCAGGCTGGCGCACCAGATTTTTCAGTTAAAGCCGCTTCGGTAATCGGTCTTTGCCCTGCGGCCATCAGCGCCGCCTCTTCAGCTGAAACCAGCGGATTCGCGGCAGCAACGACATTGTATCCATCCTTTTGCAGGATCCGGGTAACGCCATTCCAGCTAGAAGAGTCGGCAAAGGCACCATGAACCAGGACAACGGTCGGCTTAGCGGTTTCGGCGATTGCGCTGGCAGACAGCAGAACGGCGGCAACGGCAAGGGAGGCAGCAAATTTGGACATGATCATTCCTCTTTTCAATACAGTTTAAAGGGTATGCGTAGGGGGGATTGTGGCCTGTCTGAAACAGGCCACCTGGCTAGCCGCGAATAAAGGCCAGTACGTCAGCGTTAAAGCGCTCGGCCTCTGTCTCCGCCAGTCCATGTGAACCGCCGGCATATATCGTCAGCGTCGCATTCGCAACGATCTCAGCGGCGCGGTGTGCGGATGCCTTAATGGGTACAATCTGGTCATCGTCGCCATGAATAATCAGCGTAGGGCGATCAATCTGCTGCAGGTCGCGTGTGTAATCGACTTCAGAGAACTCATGGATGCAGTCATATTGCCCTTTAATGCCGCCCTGCAGGCCAATTCTGCGGAAGTTTTCCCGTAACCCGTCATTGGTGGGGACATGGTCACGGTTAAAGCCATAGAACGGAATTGTCAGGTCAAAGTAAAACTGTGAGCGGTTTTTGGCCGTGCCTTCGCGGATAGCATCAAACACCTCAATCGAAGTACCGTCTGGATTGGCATCCGTCCGGAGCATAAGAGGAGGGACTGCGCCGACCAGAACGACTTTAGCCACGCGTGAGGTACCATGACGGCCGATATAATGTGCAACTTCGCCGCCCCCTGTGGAGTGACCCACTAAAATCAGATCCTTCAGATCCAGCGACTCAATCAGCTCAGCGAGATCGTCCGCATACTGATCCATATTGTTGCCGTGGAAAGTCTGGTCTGAACGCCCATGGCTGCGACGGTCATGCGCGATGACCCGGAAACCATTCTGGCTGAAAAACAGCATTTGCTGGTCCCAGGCATCAGACGATAACGGCCATCCGTGAGCGAAGAGGATAGGCTGACCTGAACCCCAGTCTTTGTAAAAAATGCCTGTTCCGTCTTTGGTGATAAAAGTTGTCATTTTGTACTCCTGTTATGTGTTGCGTTATTTGTTTGTGTGCGATTTGTTTGTGTGCAAATGAATATGGCAGCCCTTTTTGCCTTTGTCAATCGCTTGCAATTAAATCGTATGCAAATTATTTTAAGGGGACTGGAGGACATATGACTAAACACACTAATTCCGAGGATTCCCTGCCAGATGTGCACGGTATGCTCTGTTTCTCTCTTTACTCTGCGGGACATGCTTTTACTCAGCTCTATCGTCCCATGCTTGATAAGCTTGGCCTGACCTATCCCCAGTATCTGGTGATGGTTACCTTGTGGAATCAGGATGGGCGAACAGTGAAGGAACTGAGTGGAATTCTTTTTCTTGAGTCCAGCACGTTGACCCCTTTACTGAAGCGGCTGGAGACTGCGGGGTTGATCACCCGGACACGTAATCCGAAGGATGAGCGCGAAGTGCTTATCCACCTGACGGAGAAGGGGGAGGCGCTGAAAAGTGAGACCAGCACTATCACGCGCTGTATTGTGGATACCCTGGGGATGGACGCCGACATCATTGCTGACATCAAAGCATCAGTCGATAAGATCCGTGACAAGATCCACCGCGCGCAGAAACCGGACGCCAATGACCTGGCCTGATGGGGTCATTCGGGCAGAGACATACTGTCCATTCGTACGCTCTATGAAACACTGAATTTACTGGAGGGCTGTTTTTCGCATTGAGGAATCTCATTATGATGAGGGCTAATCATTCCCAGGGGATACCACATGCGCATTGACAATCTACAGTATTTTTTTGACCCACTTTGCGGCTGGTGTTATGCCAGCTCGCCCGCCCTGAATTATCTGGCACAGCATTACATCGAAAAACTCACGTTAATGCCCAGCGGTCTTTTTTGTGATGAGGGTGCCCGGCACATCACCGCCCAATGGGCAGAATATGCGTGGACAAACGATCGGCGTATCGCTTCGCTGACCGGTCAGCCATTCAGTGAGAGCTATCACCAGCTCCTGAACTCAGGTGCACGCTTTGATTCGACGTTTATGAACCGGGCACTTACGGCTTTTCATGAAATCAGCCCGGCGGCAGAGGCAGGGCTGCTTCGTGCACTGCAACATGCCCGCTATCTACTGGGGCGTGATACCGCGCAAAGTGATGTGGTGGAAGAGATCGGTATCGCCTGGGCTCGGGAAAATAACGTTGACCTCAACCCTAATGACTTTGCCGGCCGGCTTGATGCCGATAACGCGCTTCGCAGCCTGACGGACGACAGGATCGCTGACGTAAAGCGTCTTATGAATCAAAAAGGTTTCAGCGGGGTTCCGCTGCTGTTGGTTACGGTTGACAGCACTGAGCACATTATCAGCGGCCACGATCTCTACGGTGGAGCAAAAAGCATCGGCGAGGCGCTGGCAAAGCTTGCGTAGCCAAAACGAGGCTTCCGGTTTTACACACCGGAGCTTCGTTTATCACCTGTTCGAATGCCCGAATCATTTCTGGCGGGAGAGGGAACGGAAAGAGCAGTAGTACCCTGCAGATGCGATAAGGCAGAGCATATACCCGAATGATTCGCTGCCTTCCTCCACGACATTCTTGACCACCCTGACGTAGCTTTGATCGAGTATCGCGTACCATAATTCGTGCATTCCAAACAGCCGGGAGAAAACCAGGACTGCCAGCAGACCACTGAGCATCATGCCGTACCACGGGGTACGGGTATAGTGGGTCAGTTGCGTAAGAGTAAGTCGGAAATGGATAACGGGATAAAGCAAAGCGCAAAGGGCGGAAAGTAGTGCAAACCACACCCAACTTCCATGAGCCAGAAGATCAAAAAATGCATCCAGTTCGCGAATCAGCATGGAGAGGAAAAAGCCGCCGATCAGGATGTTGCAATAGCGCATGAATTCCCATTTCTTCGCCAGGAGGAAGTGAATAAATACGATGCTCACTAAAACCGATTCCTGCACAATTTCGGTCAGCGATATCTCCGGTATATCCAGATTAAATAAAGAGATATCCGCCCACAGACAAAGTACGGGCAAGGAGCAGGCTGCTGACGCGAAAAGAAAGAAGAAAAAGCTTTTGAGCACAGACATTAACACCACCACTTTCATTCAAAACACCTATGATAAGTGGCTTCGAACGAAAATCTATTTCACTTTGTGCGCTATAGGCATGAATTTTAAGCATATTGAGCTACTTAGCGAGGGTGCGTTCACTCTGTGCCGATAAGATCCCCCCTTTCAGGGAGCTCTCCGTCACTAAAAGAGGCAATATGCTTTGGCTATCACAGGATCCGAATACATGGCCCCAGCGGCTTTAGTTTCCATAGCCATTCAGCCGTCCGGGTGTTTAAGCGGTTATAATAAAAAATAAAAACTTTGCTTAAAAAAATTTTCTGTGCCTAAATAGCGTCATCGGTTTGGAATACAGACCTTATAAAAGCAGTTTAGTAAAGCAGTCCTCAGTTCAGGTGTTATCAATAGATACTCTTCTTCGTGAGCCTCCTCCTAAGTGCCAAATAAGTTACTCTCTAAATACAGGCCATCATCGCCGCGCTTAGTGGCTCAAAAAATAAGGAATTATCTATGTCTAATAAAATGACTGGTTTAGTAAAATGGTTTAACGCTGATAAAGGTTTTGGCTTTATCACGCCTGACGACGGCAGCAAAGATGTATTCGTACATTTCTCTGCTATTCAGAGCGACAGCTTCAAATCGCTTGATGAAGGCCAGAAAGTGTCCTTCACCATTGAAAATGGCGCTAAAGGCCCGGCAGCGGGTAATGTTTCTCCGCTGTAAGTCGCGCCTGTTATCAATGACCCTTACGATAGCGATGAAGACGCGAGTCTGAGCAGTTAAGCTTCACTGATAACAAAAAACCCGCCGAGTGCGGGTTTTTTTATGGCTCCAGGAAAATTGTTATTCTGTTTAGCCGACCTGTTTTCAGAGACAATTATCCTTCACCCGGAGGCGGGATGCGGTCCCGAAGGCTGTATTCCTGTGATAAACGCCAGAAATCATGACCAGCCGGATGCTGATATAAGCGGAGCGAGAATTGACCGGCGACAGCGGTGATGTATTCAAATATCGCTGACTGGGTATTTTCATACTCCATCCACAGTACGGATGAGGTAAAACAATAAATTTCCAGGGGAATACCCGACGGCGTAGGCTTTAGCGTTCGCACGACAATATACATATCTTTGATAATATCAGGCCGATCGGCGAGCCATGCCATCAGGTAGTGCCTAAAAAGCGTTAAATTTGTCAGGCCATTATCCATAAACCAACTGTCCGGTACGCCCATGGGATCACGCCCGTCGATGAGCTTTGCCAGCGGTTCATTCGTGCCGCGCAGGGCCAGCATCGGGGCCAGCGTTTCCTGAGTGAGGAATTTAACGGAGTGCTGATCGATAGTGGTGCTGCGCATAATCCGGCGCGCCCCTGACGAAAACATGGCCTGCTAGTTGGTATACGTTTCGGTCAGGAAGTTTTTGGTCGGGATACGCGAGATTGTGTTATCCCAGTTACGGATGGTAATGGTGTGCAGCGCTATGTCGGTCACTTCGCCACTCAGGTTCTTATCGGGCATTTCAATCCAGTCCCCCAACTGCAGGACATCATTTGACGAAAGCTGGATATTGGCCACGAGCGAAAGCAGGGTGTGCTGAAAGACTAACATCAGTACGGCTGCTACGGCCCCGAGGCTGGAAATAATGATCGCAGGGGATTTATTCGACATGACGGCAAGGATCATGATCGCAGCGATGATGTGGATAAATATTTTCCCTATCTGAATATAGCCTTTGATAGAGTGATTTTTACGCTTCGTCTTGCGTAAATAAGAGCTGTTGACAATATCCAGCATCTCATTGAAGAAAACCGACAGAAAAATAAAGAATAAAATCCCACAGATGGTATTTATTGCCGTCACCAGCGATGCCGGCATATTGGGCATAAACTGCAGGACGTAATAAACGATAATAACCGGAATGAAATTCGACAGCTTCTCGGCAATACGACGATCTTTTTCCAGCGGGACATCCTGTTTATGGCTGGCAAAGAAGACCTTACGAACGATTTTTATGAGCAGGAATTTGCACATCAGGTGCGCAAAGAAACCGGAGATGACCAGCAGAATAAGATTAAATCCAATGGCCAGAGCCGGATTGCTTTCTATGAATGTTAATAAATAATCCAAGTACACCATCGCTTATCGCCTGAATCGTATGCCATTTTGTATTAACCTCATTAAGGAGATAAATACAAATATTTAACCAAATCATATAATGGCATATCTGGTACAGGCAAGTCCACGACCTGAATCCTAAGCCGCACCGAGCTATTTTGTTGCGGTCAGTAACTTTATTTTCAAATTCGTTCCAGGCGATAAAAACAGGCGAATGTGCGTGGCAGTGCCCAGAATGGCGGCGCTAAAGAAACACCGTCTGGCGGCGAAGCCAGACGGTGGAGAGGTTACGCTTTGCGCGTTGCCGCTTTCATTGCGCTGACAAAGGTTTTCAGCTCAGCCAGCATTTGCTCTGGCTTGTCCACGTTCTTCTCAATGATTTTAACGATAGCGGAGCCTGAGATTGCACCGGCTGCGTTAGCGTCAATCGCCGCGGTGACCTGGTCGGGAGATGAAATCCCAAAGCCCTGCAGTGGAGGCGCGGCATGGTACTCAGCCAGCTTTTCGACCAGATGATGCAGAGGCAGCGCCGCTTTGTTCTCCGCGCCGGTTACACCCGCACGGGAGAGCAGGTAGGTATACCCGCGACCATAGGAGGCAATCTGGCGCAGCAGTTCATCATCGGCGTTTGGCGGGCAGATGAAGATAGGTGCCACGTTATGGCGCATCGCCGCCTGACGGAACGGCGCAGACTCTTCTACCGGTACGTCTGCCACCAGAACGGAGTCGACACCCACGCGCGCGCACTCGGCGTAAAACTCATCAATACCACGGTTAAACACCAGGTTGGCGTACATCAGCAGGCCAATCGGGATCGTCGGATGCTTCTGGCGGATCGCCGCCAGCATCTCGAAGCACTGAGTGGGCGTCACGCCTGCGGCAAACGCGCGCAGGGTGGCGTTCTGGATGGTCGGGCCATCCGCCAGCGGGTCAGAGAACGGAATACCCAACTCCAGCGCGTCAGCACCCGCTTCAATCAGGGCATCGATAATCTTCAGCGACTGCTCCGGGCCAGGGTCGCCCAGCGTAACGAAGGGAACGAACGCGCCTTCCTGGCGGGATTTCAGTTCGGCAAATGCATTATCGTAGCGTTCCATCAGATTTCCCCTCGTGCTTTCAGAATATCGTGAACGGTGAAGATGTCTTTGTCACCGCGACCGGAAAGGTTAACGACCAGCAGTTGCTCTTTTTCCGGGTTCTCTTTCATCATTTTCAGCGCGTGCGCCAGGGCGTGGGAAGACTCCAGCGCCGGGATAATCCCTTCGCTGCGGCACAGCGTTTTGAAGGCTTCCAGCGCTTCGTCATCGGTAATAGAAACATAATCCGCGCGACCCGTGCTGTTCAGATACGCATGCTGGGGTCCAACGGACGGGAAATCCAGGCCCGCAGAGATAGAGTAGGACTCTTCAATCTGGCCTTCCTCGGTTTGCATCATTGGCGATTTCATACCGAAGTAGATCCCCACGCGGCCATGCTTCAACGGTGCGCCATGTTCACCCGATTCAATGCCGTGACCGGCAGGCTCGACGCCAATCAAACCCACGCGGGTGTCGTCGATGAAATCAGCAAACATGCCGATGGCGTTAGACCCGCCGCCGACGCAGGCGATCACCGCATCCGGCAGACGACCTTCTTTTTCAAGGATTTGCGCTTTGGTCTCTTCACCGATCATGCGCTGGAATTCGCGCACGATGGTCGGGAACGGGTGCGGACCCGCCGCGGTACCGAGCATGTAGTGCGCGGTTTCGTAGCTGCCAGACCAGTCGCGCAGCGCTTCGTTACAGGCATCTTTCAGCGTCGCGGAGCCGCTGTGCACCGGAATCACTTCCGCCCCCATCAGGCGCATACGGAACACGTTCGGAGACTGACGCTCAACGTCTTTCGCACCCATGTAAATGCGACATTTCAGGCCGAGCAGGGCGCTGGCGAGCGCAGAGGCTACGCCGTGCTGGCCTGCACCGGTTTCAGCAATAATTTCGGTTTTCCCCATACGCTTCGCGAGCAGCGCCTGGCCGAGAACCTGGTTAGTTTTATGTGCGCCACCGTGCAGCAGATCCTCACGCTTGAGATACAACGTCGTGTTTGTGCCTTCGGTCAGGTTGCGACATTTCGTCAGCGCTGTCGGACGGCCCGCATAGTTTTTCAGCAGGTCGGTAAATTCCGCCTGAAATGCCGGATCTTTCTGCGCACTGACGAACGCCTCTTCCAGCTGGCGCAGGGCGGGCATCAGGATTTGCGGGACGTACATCCCGCCGAACTCACCAAAATACGGGTTAAGTAATGTCGTCATCTTCTCTTCCTTAATATGCACGCAGAGTGTTAAAAACCGAGGCCAGTTTGCTGGCATCTTTAATACCCGGTTGTGACTCTACGCCTGAATTGAAATCGAGGCCTGCGCAGCCCGCTTTGGCAGCTTCCACGCAGTTATCCGGGCTTAATCCACCCGCCAGCAGGACGTTGTCCAGCTTTTCGCCATTTAGCAGTGACCAGTCAAAACGCTGACCCGTACCGCCCTGGCCGTTGTCGAGCACATATTTATCAACATGATTCAGATTACGTGCGGGCAGGGTGGTGCCCACGCTTTGTGCTTTCCAGATCTGCACCTGAGGGGCGAGGTCTGCACGCAGCTTATCGATGTAGGCTTGATCCTCATCGCCATGCAGCTGCACCGCACTCAGGGATAACGTTTCGGCTTTTGCCACGACGTCTGCGATATCCGCATTACGGAACACGCCCACATAGCTAAGTGGCGCTGCTGCGATCACATTGCGCGCCTGTTCCTCACTGACGGCACGAGGCGAGGCGTCAACAAAGATCAGGCCGCCGTAAATGGCCCCCGCGTCATACGCCGCCAGGGCATCCTGTTCGCGAGTTAAGCCACACACTTTGTTTTCACCGAGCAGGACGCGACGCACCGCGGCGTTAAGGTCGTCATGTTCCATCATGGCGGAACCAATCAGGAAACCGTTGGCGAAGTGGCTCAGCTCGCGCACCTGAGCGTAGCTGTTAATGCCGGATTCGCTGATTACCGTGACGCCAGAACCCAGACGCGGCGCAAGCTGGCGCGTACGGTTCAGGTCAATCGACAGGTCGCGAAGATCGCGGTTGTTAATGCCGACCACTTTGGCTTCCAGCGCGATGGCGCGCTCCAGTTCTTCTTCATTACTTACTTCGGTCAGCACGCCCATGTTCAGACTGTGCGCTACGGCAGACAGCTGGCGATACTGCTCGTCGTCGAGTACCGAGAGCATCAGCAGGCAGGCGTCAGCCTGGTAAAAACGCGCAAGCCAGATCTGATACGGGTCGATAATAAAGTCTTTGCACAGGATCGGCTGCGGCGCGATGCCGCTGACGATGGGCAGAAAATCGAAGCTGCCCTGGAAATATTTCTCATCCGTCAGCACGGAGATGGCGGACGCATGATGCTTATAAATACCGGCGATACGCGCCGGGTCGAAATCGTCACGAATAACGCCTTTTGACGGAGAGGCCTTTTTGCACTCCAGAATAAAGGCGGTGCGTGCGCCCTGCAGGGCGTCATAGAAACGACGGCTGCTGGGAACAACATCATTCTGGAAACTGGCAAGCGGCTGCTCTGCTTTGCGGGCTTCCACCCAGATGGCCTTATCGGCAACGATTTTCGCTAAAACGGTCTGCATTCTTTACCCTCTTGCCGCAAGTGCGGTAACGCGATCGTAAGCTGCACCGGAGCGCAGTACATCCAGAACTTTTTGGGCGTTAGCCTTCAGGTCTTCCTCACCGTGCAAACGCATCAGCATGGCGACGTTGGCTGCCACGGCGGCCTCATGCGCGGCCTCACCTTTACCTTGTAGTAAGCGCGTCAGAATGTCACGGTTTTCTTCCGGCGTGCCGCCCGCCAGCGCGTCCTGATGATAGGGTGTTAAGCCGAAATCAGACGCCTCCAGCTGATAGCTAAGCACTTCGCCGTTGTTCAGCTCGGCCACAAGCGTCGGTGCGTGGAGAGAAACTTCATCCATACCGCCGCTGTGTACCACGGCGGCACGCTGGTAACCCAGGACGCGCAGCGTCTCGGCAATCGGCAGGACCAGTTCAGGGCTGTATACGCCAATCAATGCCAGCGGCGGATGGGCCGGGTTAATCAGCGGACCGAGCACGTTAAAGAGCGTGCGGGTTTTAAGCTGCTGGCGCACCGGCATCGCATGGCGGAAACCGGTGTGGTACTTCGGCGCGAACAGGAAGCAGACGCCCAGGTCATCCAGCGCTTCTCGGGAACGTTCGGCATTCATGTCGAGGTTAATACCGAACGCGGCCAGCAGATCGGAGGAGCCAGACCGACTGGAAACGCTGCGATTACCGTGTTTCGCCACCTTCATCCCGCATGCCGCCGCCACAAAGGCGCTGGCAGTCGAAATATTGATACTGTTGCTGCCGTCGCCACCGGTACCCACGATATCTGCGAACGGATAGTCCGGGCGCGGGAACGGGGCGGCATTTTCCAGCAGGGCCGTGGCGGCACCGGCGATCTCCTGCGGGCTTTCGCCGCGCACTTTCATGCTCACCAGCGCCGCGGCCAGCTGTTCAGGCTTCAGCTCGCCGCGCACTACGGCGGAGAAGAGCTGGTGGCTCTCCTGCTGGCTAAGGGTCTGCGCCTGGTACAGTTTCTCCAGAATCGGTTGCAGGGTATTGGTCTGCTCCAGCTTCTGTAACGCCCAGTCGAGGGTCTGCTCCAGCAGACGGGCACCGTGTGACGTCAGGATCGATTCCGGGTGGAACTGCATGCCGCAGACGCGATCCGCGTCGTGACGTACCGCCATCACCATCCCTTCAAACGAGGCATTAATCGTCAGCCCGGCGGGAATATTACTCCCGACCAGCGAGTGATAGCGCGCAACCGGAAGTGGATTCGGTAACCCGGCAAACATCGCCTGGCCGTCATGTTCAATGCTGGAGGCTTTACCGTGCAGGATCTCGCCCGCCTGGCCGACATAGCCGCCGTAGGCTTCAACGATCGCCTGGTGACCGAGGCAGATGCCGATAATCGGTAGCTTGCCGCGCATGCGGGTCAGCAGCTCCGGCATACAGCCTGCTTCGCTTGGCGCGCCCGGACCCGGGGAGAGCATCAGCACCGGGTTTTGCATGGTCGCCAGACGGTCAATCAGGGTCTGCGCCGGTACGTGGTTGCGGTAAATAACGACGTTATGGCCATTCGCACGCAGCTGATCTGCCAGGTTATAGGTAAAGGAGTCGATATTATCGAGCAGCAGAATGTCAGCCATCAGAAAATCTCCTGTGCATGATGTGCGGTAGCAATGGCGCGCAATACCGCGCGAGCCTTACTGCGGGTTTCGTCAGCTTCAGACTGCGGAACAGAGTCGAGAACAATCCCGGCGCCGGCCTGGACGGTGGCAATTCCGTCTTCAACGTAGGCAGAGCGGATCACGATGCAGGTATCGAGATCGCCGTGGGCGGTGAAGTAACCCACCGCGCCGCCGTAGCTGCCGCGACGACGACCTTCGGCGGCGGCAATCAACTGCATCGCACGCACTTTCGGCGCGCCGCTCAGGGTGCCCATGTTCATGCAGGCCCGATAGGCGTGCAGCACATCGAGGTCGCTGCGCAGTTCACCCACCACGCGGGAGACCAGATGCATGACGAAGGAATAACGGTCGACTTTGGTCAGATCAGCCACGTAACGGCTACCCGGCGTGCAAATACGCGCAAGGTCGTTACGCGCCAGGTCAACCAGCATCAGATGCTCGGAGAGCTCTTTGTGGTCAGTACGCATTTCCAGTTCAATGCGGCTGTCGAGATCGCGATCCAGTGAACCGTCGGCACGACGGCCGCGGGGGCGGGTGCCTGCAATTGGGTAGATCTCAATCTGGCGGCTTGTAGCGTCGTATTTCAGGGAGCTTTCCGGTGACGCACCAAACAGAGTGAAATCATTGTCCTGCATAAAGAACATGTAAGGGCTCGGGTTACTCTTTTTCAGCACATCGTACGCTGCCAGCGGCGACGGGCAGGGCAGAGAGAAACGACGGGAAGGCACTACCTGGAAAATTTCCCCGGCGCGAATCGCTTTTTGCATCTGGCGAACCACGGCCCCGTACTGATCGTCGGTCTGGTTAACCTCACACGTCATCTGCTCGACGCGATGTACCGGCAGCGCAGGGGGCGCCTCCGTCATTTGCTGCTGGAGTTGAGCGATGCGATTTTCGAGGCGCTCTTTCTCAGCCGCGGACGGTGTGAACAGGCTGGCCTGGATGCGGGTGTATTTTTTCTGATGGTCGATCACCAGCAGGGTCTCGGCCAGATAGAAGCAGTAATCCGGGCAGCGGTTACCCTGCTCGGTTTCCGGCAAATCTTCAAACCCGGCGACCAGGTCATATGCAAACAGCCCGCCGAAGAACATCGCTTCACGCTCATCTTCCGGCACGGTGACCAGATTTTGCAGCAGGCGGAAAGCGTCGAAAACGGACAGCGAGCAGAGGCGGGCATCTTCGTCCAGCAGCTGGCTTACCGGAGGAAAATGCAGAATTCGCTGGTCCGGGTGACGTTTATTCTCGATGCCCGCAGGCAGGGCAGCATCGAGCAGCGGCAGCAGCGATGCGCCATTGTCAGAAAGTGCCTTGATGGTGACAGTGTCACCTAACGCGGTAATGCGTAGCGCGCTGTCGACCAGCAACAGGCTTTTAAGATCGTCTTTGCTGTCGATATCTGCAGACTCCAGCAGCAGCGTTGCCGGACGTGCGCCGCACACCTGATGAAACAGCGCGGTCGGGTTGTGGCGATAGGCCGCCTCGCAGGTCAGCAGGTCGAGATGGGGTTTGGCTGTTTGCATGTTGTTGTTCTCATTTATTCTGTTCAAAAAAAAGCCCGCTGGGTAGCGGGCTGGGTATCTGTTTGCATTTCGCAGACGCGTGACACTGCCCGAAAATCAGGAAGTGCGCCACCAACCGTGCAGAGTGAAATGTGCTGTCATTTTCAGATACCTTTCTCGTGTGAACTTGCGTACTAGTTAACTAGTTCGGTGGCGAGTTGTCAACCCTTGATTTCAGAATTTCGCGTTAAGTCGGTATCATGGCGGTTTCGGATGTCTCCAACCTGTTATGGGAAGTGCTTTGAGCGATACCACCTACGCCATTATTTATGATTTACACAGCCATACGCAGGCTTCTGATGGTCTGCTGACACCCGAAGCCCTGGTTCATCGCGCGGTTGAGATGCGCGTCGGCACGCTGGCGATAACCGATCACGATACCACTGATGCCATTCCGGCAGCGCGCGCTGAGATTGCCCGCAGCGGGCTGGCGCTGAATCTGGTCGCCGGGGTTGAGATCTCAACCGTCTGGGAAAACCATGAAATTCATATCGTTGGTCTGAACATCGATATAGAACATCCGACACTTGTAACGTTTTTGCAAGAACAAAAAACGCGCCGCAACCAGCGAGCGGAGATGATCGGCGAGCGTCTGGAAAAGGCGCATATTCCGGGCGCGCTGGAAGGGGCACAAGCGCTCGCGAACGGTGGGGCAGTCACGCGCGGTCATTTCGCCCGTTTTCTGGTTGAAGCGGGCAAGGCAACGACCATGGCGGATGTTTTTAAAAAGTATCTGGCGCGCGGGAAAACCGGATACGTTCCGCCACAGTGGTGTACAAATGTTC
>NZ_JTLF01000295.1:0-14417 GCF_000798855.1 Enterobacter sp. ZOR0014
TACCGGGCCAGGCGGTGCCGGCCAGCAGATGATCCCAGCCGTAGAGAGATGCTGCGCGCGAGCGCAGCATTTTGAACAGAAATGCCGGTTTAATCAGACGCCATAAATGGCGTCCCATGTTGTCAGGCCCCACGCTGAAGAAGATGCTGGCACGCACACCGTGCTTGCTCAGCAGTTCCAGCAGCCTGGGGACGCCGTCACGCGTTCCCCTGAAGGTGTCGACATCAATGCGTAAACCGACTTTTTTCATGAGACCTGTTCCGACAGCTCCACGGTGCGCAGGAAGAAATCGAGCGTCTCGTCAATGGTTTGCTCCATCTTCACCGTCGGTGTCCAGTTCAGGCAGCGCTTCGCATTGCGAATGCTCGGCTTACGATGCTCAACGTCCTGGTAGCCTTTACCGTAGTAGCTGCTGCTTTCCACTTCACGGAAACCGGCAAACGGTGGGAATTTATCGCGCAGCGGATGGCGCTCAAAGCTGGCCAGCAGCATCTCAGCCAGTTCGCGAATGCTCGCTTCGTTGTCAGGGTTCCCGATGTTGATGATTTGACCGTTGCAGCGGTTATCTTTGTTTTCGATGATGCGGAACAGCGCTTCGATACCGTCGCTGATATCCGTGAAGCAGCGTTTCTGTTTGCCGCCTTCAATAAGCTTAATCGGTGAGCCTTCCACCAGGTTCAGGATCAGCTGGGTGATCGCACGGGAGCTACCGATACGCGCCGCGTTCAGGTTATCCAGACGCGGGCCCATCCAGTTGAACGGACGGAACAGGGTAAAGCGCAGCCCCTCTTTCTCACCGTAGGCCCAAATCACGCGGTCCAGCAGCTGTTTGGAGACAGAGTAGATCCAGCGCTGTTTGTTGATCGGCCCAACCACCAGGTTAGAGGTGTCTTCGTCGAAGTTTTTGTCGGTACACATGCCGTACACTTCAGAGGTGGACGGGAAGATGATGCGCTTGTCGTATTTCACGCAGTCGCGAATGATCTTCAGGTTCTCCTCGAAGTCCAGCTCGAACACGCGCAGCGGGTTACGGGTGTACTCGATAGGCGTGGCGATGGCGACCAGCGGCAGTACCACGTCACATTTTTTAATGTGGTATTCAATCCACTCGGAATGGATGCTGATATCCCCTTCCACGAAGTGGAAGCGTGGGTTGTCGAGGAAACGACTGATCGCATCCGCGCCAATATCCAGGCCATAGATTTCGTAGTTATCGTCTTTGAGCAGGCGTTCAGTCAGATGGTTACCGATAAAGCCGTTTACGCCGAGGATCAGCACGCGGGTGCGGCGTTTAACGGCAACCACCGGGGCGCTTGTGATCAGCGCCCCGGCGACCAGGCCCAGAGACTGGGCCAGCTGCGTGCCCTGCACGTAAAGACCGCTGTCGGTTTGCCCGGTAATAATCTCCAGCGCCTGCTCGCCGCAGCTCACAATCAGCGGGGAGACGGAGACAACGGTGCCCGGTTTTGCCGCCGGGATGTCGTCGCGCACGCGGGATTTCCAGACGATAAACTTGCTCACGCCCGCAAAGCTGTATGCCCCCGGCCATGGGTCGGTCACGGCGCGCACCAGGTTGTGAAGCTGGCGAGCAGGTTGGTTCCAGTCCAGACGACCATCCTCCGGCGTGCGGCGACCGAAGGTACTTGCTTTGCTCTCATCCTGCGCGGTCTCGCTGAAGGTGCCGTTCAGGATAGCTGGCAGCGCGTCGCGCAGCAGGCTTTGTGCCACGGTGCAAAGTTTCTGGTGCAGCTGCAGCGCCGTTTCATCCGCATCGATTGCCACGCGGTGCTGGGCAATGATGGCCCCCGCATCCGCACGGTGGACCATCCGGTGCAGGGTCACGCCCGTTTCCGTTTCGCCGTTCACCAGCACCCAGTTCAGCGGCGCGCGCCCACGGTAGGCTGGCAGCAGTGAGCCGTGAAGGTTAAATGCTCCTTTTGCGGCCAGGCCGAGGATCTCGTCGCAGATCAGGTTGCGATAGTAAAACGAGAAGATGACATCAGGGGCAAGCGCGCGGATGCGCTCCACCCACAGCGGATGGTTCACGTCGTCCGGGGCATAAACCGGAATCCCCCGCTCGGCGGCGATGCGCGCCACTGAGCTGAAAAAGTGATTTTCGCCCGCCGTGTCCGGATGGGTAAAGATTGCCGCAATGTCATAGCCCGCTTCCAGCAGGGCCAGCGTGCCCGTGCACCCCATATCGTGATAGGCAAATACAACAGCTTTCATGGGTGGATTTCCTCTTGAGATGCTTTGTGTTCCTGACGGACAACACGTTGAATAAAGTAGCGCGGACGTGCGCGGACATCGTTATAAATTCGGCCAATGTATTCACCGAGCAGGCCCATGCCGACAAACTGGGCACCGATGAACATAAACAGCACGGCAAAAAGCATGAAGACCCCTTCAGCCGCCCACTGCGGGCCAAAGACCAGCCGCAGCACCACCAGCAGGACGGAGAGCGCGAATCCCGCCAGCGCGATGATGCTGCCGAAAACGCTCAGCAGACGCAGCGGCGTGGTGGTCAGGCAGGTGATAAGGTCGTACATCAGGTTGATGAGACGCATGAAGCTGTACTTCGATTCCCCGTGCTCACGCTCGGCATGCAGGACCGGGATTTCCGTTGCCTTACGGGCGAACGTGTTAGCGAGGATCGGAATAAACGTGCTGCGCTCGTGGCAATGCAGCATGGCGTCGACAATATGACGGCGGTAGGCGCGCAGCATGCAGCCGTAATCGCCCATCGCTTTACCGGTCGTACGCTGGATAAGACGGTTGATAGTGCGTGAGGCCAGCTTGCGGAACAGGCTGTCCTGACGGTTCTGACGCACCGTGCCGACCACGTCATAGCCTTCATCGGCTTTCGCCACCAGGCGTGGGATCTCCTCCGGCGGGTTTTGCAGATCCGCGTCCAGAGTGATGATCAGATCGCCCGTAACGTGGCTAAATCCGGCCATGATCGCCGAGTGCTGGCCGTAGTTACGGTTCAGCAGCACGGCAACAATATGGCTGCCTTCAGCCTGGGCAGCATCGGTCAGCATCATTGCGGAGTCATCGCTACTGCCGTCGTCCACCAGAAGAATTTCATACGCTTTGCCAAGCGTCTCGCAGGCGGCCGTCGTGCGGCGAATCAGTTCAGGCAGGCTCTCCTGTTCGTTATAAACAGGAATGACGACGGAAACTTTTTGTACGGGTGGTGCACTGAACATATCAATGTCCTGCAAGCTGATGGAGCGCGGTAATGACGCGGGTTGTGTCGTCATGAGTCATGTCCGGGAAAAGAGGGAGAGAACAAATACGCGCGCTATTCCATTCCGAATTCGGGAGCGATACATCAGGAAAACGCTCGCGGTAGTATTTTTGAGTGTGCGCCGCACGGAAGTGCAGGCCGGTACCGATGCCCTTCTCCTTCAGCGCCGCCATCAGGTTGTCGCGTGAAATACCGCAGCGGGCTTCATCAACGCGAATAATAAACAGGTGCCAGGCGTGAACGTGCGGCCATGCTGGAATGGTCAGCGGCTGGAACGGCGTATCGGCCAGCTCCCGCAGGTAGCGTTGCGCGATTTCCTCACGGCGTTTGTTGGCCTCTTTTAATTTGCCCAACTGCACCAGCGCCAGCGCGGCGTTAATATCCGCCAGGTTGTATTTATAGCCCGGCGAGATCACTTCAGCCTGCGGTGCACGACCGTGCGTCTGGCGGTCATAGGCATCCACCCCCAGGCCGTGGAATTTCAGACTGCGGATCCGCGCAGCAAGCTGAGCGTTATCCGTGACAACTAAACCGCCTTCTGCACAGGTCATATTTTTAATGGCGTGGAAGGAAAAAATCGCCGTCCCTTTCCAGCCCACATGGCGGTTCTTGTAATAGGTTCCGGCGGCATGGGCAGCATCTTCAATAACGGGAATACCGTGACATTCGCCAATGGCATGAATCGCGTCGATGTCACACGGTGCGCCAGCATAATGGACGGGGATAATGGCTTTAGTACGCGAGGTTATCGCCGCTTCAACGGCGTCAGGCGTCACCATCAACGTGTCGTTGTCCACATCAATCATCACCGGTGTGGCACCCAGCAACACGATCATATTTAGCGTGGAAACCCAGGTCTGGGAGGGGGTGATCACTTCATCGCCGGGGCCAATATTCAGCGCCATCAGCGTGACATGCATGCCCGCGGTGGCAGAACAGACGGCAATCGCATGCTGATTGCCCGTCAGGTGACAAAATGCCTCTTCAAGCTCCTGATTTTTAGGCCCCGTGGTGATCCAGCCCGACATCAAAACGTCCTGAACCGCCGCCATTTCTTCGGCACCCATTGAGGGTCGCGAAAAGGGCAGAAAATCACTCATTATTAATTTCCTTGCAATAAAAATGGCACGTTTTTGATATTAACCAAATGCCGGTCCGTTTATTTCAACGAACCATAAACTCATATCAAAATAGCTTTCATTTCTTAGGGAAAAATTAAGACAACGTTTATAACGTTATAGAACTACTAGCAGACACTTTAAAAACAACAAGTTAAATTAATATTAAATATTTTTTATTGTGACCTTCACAACGTTTTGCCAGGAAATGATTTAAACCAAACATCAACAAACAAAAAAAATCCCGGCCATTTCAAAATAATATGAAATAGCCGGGAACTTTTCTTTTTAGTTAATTGTCGCGCTTATTTTAAGTTTTCTGGAAAGTTTTCAGGTAACTCGCTGGCCGCACAGGCAATCACGCTGTCATCATTTGGACCACAGTCGCGCACAAAGGTGATTGTCGCGAATTCATCAATCACTTCTGTGGGATATGCCGGACCGGCATCGCGATAGCTATTCATCAGCGGAATATGATCGTTCTGGAAACAGACGGTTTTTTCCGGATTGTTCATTACCCAGCGCGGGAAGAAGATGGTGCCGTGGAACAGGTTGTCGCCCAGGTTAACAATCAGGCTCACGTCAGTACCGGTTGGCTCTGTCCAGGAGATTTTATAGATGCTCTCCCCGACGCGAACGATATACGCCTGCTGATCTTTTACCCAACGGTTTCCGACCAGGCCGCTGTGAATACGGTAGTCGAGGGTGTTTTCATTTTTGACGTAAATCTCGTAGTTCCAGCCGTTATCGTAGGTATAAACCAGATGTTTGCCAACGAAGCCGCTTAAGTCATGTTTGTCGAAGTTGCTCATGATGTGTCTCCTTTGTTTTGATGAACGTATCGTACCCCTTCAAAAAATGAATGAATAACGCTATGTTTGAATCAAATTAATTCAAAAATTAGATATGTCATGCATAAAACAACTCTTGAACAGTGGTCACTCCTGGAAAAAGTGGTCGAGGCCGGGAGTTTTGCCAAAGCGGCAGAACAGACACACCGCAGCCAGTCTTCCGTCAGTTACAACCTCTCTTTACTCCAGGAGCGCCTGGGCATTGCGCTGCTGGTGGTGGAAGGGAGACGGGCAGTCCTCACGCCCGCAGGAGAATTATTGCTGAATCAGGTAAAACCGCTGCTGAAAGCGTTCTCTTATGTTGAGACGCGCGCCGCGACGCTGCATAGCGGCATGCGCACCCGAGTCGATCTGATCGTAGACAGTATTTTTCCCCGCCGCAGGCTGTTCGCGATTTTAAGACAATTCCAGCAACGGTATCCGCAAACCCAGGTGCGCCTTACCGAGGTGCTGGAAAATAGCCGCGCGGACACGATAAACGACGAAGCGGACGTAATGGTCCTGACCCGCCGCCAGGACATTACCGGGCTTGGCGAGTGGCTGATGAATATCGACTTTGTCGCCGTGGCGCATTACCAGCATCCGCTCTTTTGTCTTGATGCACCGCTTAATGATGAGATGCTGCGCCCGTGGCCGCTTATCCAGATTGCGGACAGCCAGAACGCCGCGCGAGCTGCCGGCGAGTCGTGGACGTTCTCCACCATTGATGCTGCCATAGAGGCGGTTGTCTCTCAGGTCGGCTACGGCTGGCTGCCAGAGGAACGCATCCAGCCCCTGCTGGAGCAAGGCTTACTGAAAATCCTTCCGCTGAACCACGGTGTCCGCCGGGCCACGCCGCTGCATTTGATCGTGAAACGTACCCTCGCCCCGCTGGATGAGCAGGTTGAAACCCTGCTGCGCCTTTTTAGCCAGGAGCCGTCATCACCACCTGCTACGCTTTAAGGTCCGAACGCTAAAACGATAAGGAGCAGAAGATGAAAATCGACTTTGCGGGGAAAGTGGCGCTGGTGACTGCCTCAACCGGCGGTATCGGGTTCGCCATTGCCAGAGGCCTGGCGGAAAGCGGCGCGGAAGTGATCGTGAATGGCCGCAGCATCGACTCGGTGAACAAGTGTATTCAGCAGTTACAGCAGGTTGTACCCGGCGTATAGGTGCGTGCCGCCATTGCCGATCTCAGTACAGCAGAAGGGGTTGAGTCGCTGCTGAAGGTCGCAAGTGATGTCGATATTCTGGTGAACAACGCCGGAATTTACGGCCCGCAGGACTTCTATAGCACCGACGATGAAACCTGGGAGCGTTACTGGCAGACCAACGTGATGTCCGGCGTGCGTCTTTCCCGCGCCCTGCTGCCAGGCATGGTGAAAAAAGGCTGGGGACGGGTGGTGTTTATCTCTTCCGAATCGGCCTGCAATATTCCGGCGGATATGATCCACTACGGGGTGACTAAAACGGCACAGCTCTCGCTCGCTCGCGGGCTGGCGAAGTTCGTAGCAGGAAGCGGCGTGACGGTGAACAGCGTACTGCCGGGGCCAACACTGTCGGACGGTTTCGCTGAAATGATGAAAGATGAAATCGAGAAAACCGGGAAATCGCTGGAGCAGCTGGCGAAAGAATTTGTCATGGCCAACCGCCCCAGCTCGGTTATCCAGCGTGCGGCCACGGTAGAAGAGGTGGCCAATATGGTGATTTATGTCTGTTCGCCTCAGGCCTCCGCCACCTCGGGCGCAGCGTTGCGCGTTGACGGTGGCGTGGTGGATGACATCATCTGATCCCGTTACGCCGCACTGCCCGTCACGCGGCGGGCCGTGATGTAATGTGCTTGCCAGTAGTCATCGGTCAGGGTTGACACCGTCACCCCCTGGCTGCTGGAGGCGTGAATAAACCGGTTGTCACCGATGTAGACACCGACATGCTTTCGGTTTGGCCCCGTCTGGAAGAAGACCAGGTCGCCGGCCTTAAGACGGTACTGCGCCACCTGCACGCCGCGATGGATTTGCTCGCTGGTCGTGCGCGGCAAATTAAGATTCGCCGCATCGCTGAACAGGTGCTGCATCAGTGCAGAGCAATCCACGCCGCGGTGGCTCGTGCCGCCCCACTGATACTGGGTTCCCTTCCACTTCTGGTATTGATCGAGAATGCGCGAGCGCAGCGGGCCCGTTTCCTGATGAAACAGCGCCGATTTCGCGGGTGATTCCGCAAACGCAGAATTCATCGAGATCATCGATGCGGGCAGTTGAAAACTCATTGCAGAAAACGAAGCAAAACTGAGTGTGAGGATTGAAATAAGCAATCTTAACGTCATATCAAAAATTGTGGCTTAGAGTGAATTTTTCCTTACGCGTGGGGGCCAATGTTCCCCCGAAATATCTTTCGATGTGGCGATAATATAGACAGTTCATTTTTTCACCAACGACTATCGAGGCCAAAAATGGACTCACTTTTAGATCGCAAGATCGTGAAAAAAAGAGTGGTGATGTAAGGACTGTTCAGATAAAGCAGGTAAACTGATCCGCAGAATGTGTATTTCAGCTAAGACGTATTTATGACCAATATGATTGCCGACGAGACGGTGGCTAAATCCAGCGTGCTCTCTGTCTTTGATTTTGATGGGACACTAACGCACCACGATAGCTTTATCCCTTTCCTGCGTTTTGCCTTTGGGAAACGCTACTTCGCAGGCCGCCTGGTGCGCATGGCGTTACCTACGCTGCACTGCGTTCGCCGCAAGCTGACCCGGGATGAGCTCAAGGAAGTGCTGATCAAAACATTCCTGACGGGAGTGGATGAGCACTGGCTGCGCCAGCAGGCGGAAGCATTTTGCGAAAAATACTGGAACAAGCTGATGCGCCCCGAAGGGGTTCTGGCCGTGGCGGCGGAGGTGAATTCCGGTGCGGAGGTGACGATCTGTTCTGCCTCTCCGGCGCTGGTGCTTCAGCCCTGGGCGGATAAGCTCGGTATTAAGCTGATTGGCACCCAGCTGGAAGTGAAAGACGGCAAGCTGACAGGACGCATCACTGGCAATAACTGCCGCTGTGCCCAGAAAGTCGCTAGACTGGAAAAAGTGTATGGCGATCTGAAAGCCTATCACCTGCGCGCCTGGGGAGATACCCGCGGCGACCACGAGCTGCTGGCCGCGGCGCAGGATCCTCACTGGCGGCATTTCCACCACCCGCGCAAGCGCCGGAATTCGCCGATTAAGGGTTAGGTGCGGTCTGGTGCCCTCACCCCGGCCCTCTCCCACGGGGAGAGGGAGAAAGGCAAAGCATCAGGCCTCACGTTTCCCAGGGAACATCACGCTCGCAATAATCCCCAGCGCCAGCACGCCTAAGACCACAAACAGGCTCGCCGTCGCGCCAATGCTGTACCCGTGATGCCAGAAGTGATCGGTGGCATTTAACCCCAGCTTGAACGCCACGAAGAACAGCAGCAACACCACGGCTTTCTCAAGGTGGACCAGATACTGCTTCAGCGCTTCCAGCACAAAGTAGAGGGTACGCAGGCCGAGAATGGCGAACATCATGGCGCTATAGATAATCAGCGGCTCGCGGCTCACGGCAATAATGGCCGGTACGGAGTCAAAGGCGAACATCACGTCAGAAAGTTCCACCACCGCCACGCAAAGCAGCAGCGGCGTCGCGTAGCGTTTCGCCTTCTTCACGCGCCCGACCATGACGTCCTGGTTTTCCGGCTTTTCAAGCTCCGCATCCACCTCTTTCTGGGTCAGGATAAAAGCATTGCTGCTGATTTTCGGCCAGACCGGATAGAAGCGCTTCACCAGGCGGTACGCGAGATGGCCGGAGTAATCTTCCACTTCGTCACTCTCTTCATTGCGTTTGAGCATCATCACCGCCGTCCAGCCGACAACCAGCGCAAAAATGACCTCCACGTACGGCCCCAAGCTCAGCAGGCTGGTTCCGATCGCCACGAAAATACCGCGGAAAACAATCGCCCCCAGCACACCCCAGTAGAGCACGCGGTGACGGTACTTATCCGGCACGCCGAACCAGGCGAAAATCGCCATCATCACAAACAGGTTATCGACGGAAAGCACCTCTTCCAGCGCATAGCCGGTGAGGAACAGGCTCGCCATCTCTGCACCGTGGTGGACATACAGGAACCCGGCGAACGCCATTGCCATCATGACCCAGAAGATGGACCACATCGCCGCGCTTTTCAGCGAGACAGGTTTATCGTGACGGTGCATAAAGAGGTCGATAAACATCGCCCCAACGGCCATCACCACAAAGACAACAACGGTTTCCGTCGGGAAACCGAGATGAGCAGCTGACATACACAACCCTTTTTTGGATACAAAACACCATGCAGACAATAAAAAGCGCGAGCCCGTTAAGGGCACAGCACGCAAAAAAAATAAATATTAACTGTTCTTTTCGGCCAGCGCCTGCGCACACGCCCAGGCACTTGCCCACGCCCACTGGAAGTTATACCCTCCGAGCCAGCCGGTGACGTCCATCACTTCGCCGATAAAGTAGAGCCCCGGCACGTTGCGGGCTTCCATGGTGCGCGAGGAGAGTTCATTTGTATCAACGCCGCCCAGCGTCACTTCCGCCGTGCGGTACCCCTCGGTGCCGTTTGGCTGAACGCGCCAGTTTGTCAGCGTCTCCACCAGCGTCTCTTGCTCGCGGCTGTTCAATTGCTTAAGCGATACGTCCGGGATCTGCCCCAGCACCTGAAGGCACTCCACCAGACGTTTTGGCAGCTGCATCGCCAGCGTGTTTTTCAGGCTCTGATTCGGGTGCGCCTCGCGCTGCTCGTTGAGGAACGCGTCCAGGTCGCAGTCCGGCACCAGATTCACCGTGACAAATTCACCCGGCTGCCAGTAGCTGGAGATTTGCAGTACCGCCGGGCCTGAGAGCCCCCGATGGGTAAAGAGCAGGTTTTCACGGAATACCGTCCCGTCTTCGGCAGTCATGACGGAAGGAACGGAGACGCCAGAAAGCGTCTGAAGCTGTTCAAGAAGGGGTTTGTGCAGCGTGAACGGCACCAGACCCGCGCGCGTGGGCAGTACCTTAAGACCAAACTGCTCGGCAATCTTATAGCCGAACGGGGACGCGCCCAGACCCGGCATAGAGAGGCCACCGCTGGCGATGACCAGATTATCAGCACTGACGGTTTCACCGTTCAGCTGCAGCGTGTACCCCTGTTCGTCGCGGGCGACCTCCAGCACTTCCGTGCGCAGACGCATCACCACGCCGCCCTTCTCGCACTCGGCGACCAGCATATCGACAATCTGCTGCGCGGAGTCGTCGCAGAACAGCTGTCCCAGCGTCTTTTCATGCCACGCGATGCCGTGCTTGCCCACCAGGTCGATAAAGTCCCACTGGGTGTAACGCGCCAGTGCAGATTTGCAAAAATGACGGTTTTGGCTCAAATACGCCGCGGGTTCGACATAAAGATTGGTGAAGTTACAACGCCCGCCGCCCGACATCAGGATCTTGCGGCCAGGCTTTTTTCCGTTGTCCAGTAACAGCACACGACGACCCGCCTGTCCGGCCATCGCCGCACAAAACATACCCGCCGCACCGGCGCCAATTACCACGGCATCAAACCTTTCCACGTCAAAATCCTCTTCGTTAACTGCCGCGGATTGTAAAGTTTCCTCTGTGGTCACACCAGCGTAAAAAGTTCTTACAAAGCCATTCCATTGAAATTTAACGATTATCCCTTCAAGCACTTTTCTCAAATCAGGTGGTATGTCAAAAAAAGTCTATATTTCACTTTGCCCGTTGCGCATTTGTCCTGGATAATGCGCCGCGTTCATGTCCTCAAAATGGCGTAACGTCCTATGCTACATTTGTTTGCCGGCCTGGATTTACATACCGGGCTTTTATTATTGCTTGCTCTGGTTTTTGTACTGTTTTACGAAGCGATCAACGGCTTCCACGACACTGCAAACGCAGTAGCAACGGTTATCTACACTCGCGCAATGCGATCGCAACTTGCGGTTGTTATGGCGGCGGTATTTAACTTTTTTGGTGTCCTTCTGGGCGGACTGAGCGTGGCGTATGCGATCGTGCATATGTTGCCAACGGATCTGCTGCTTAACGTGAGTTCCGGTCATGGCCTTGCCATGGTGTTCTCAATGCTGCTTGCTGCCATTATCTGGAACCTCGGTACCTGGTATTTTGGCCTGCCTGCATCCAGCTCTCACACTCTCATCGGCGCGATTATCGGTATCGGGTTAACGAACGCCCTGATGACCGGGACATCCGTCGTTGATGCGCTGAACCTGCCTAAAGTACTGGGCATTTTCGGTTCTCTGATCATCTCTCCAATTGTGGGTCTGGTGGTTGCGGGTGGATTGATTTTCATCCTGCGTCGCTACTGGAGCAACACCAAGAAACGTGCGCGCATCCACCTGACGCCAGCAGAGCGTGAGAAGAAAGACGGTAAGAAAAAACCGCCATTCTGGACGCGTATCGCGCTGATCATTTCCGCTATCGGCGTGGCCTTCTCTCATGGTGCGAACGATGGGCAGAAAGGCATTGGTCTGGTGATGCTGGTACTGATCGGTGTCGCACCGGCAGGTTTCGTGGTTAACATGAACGCCTCTGGTTACGAAATCACCCGTACCCGTGATGCCGTCAACAACGTTGAGACCTATTTCCAGCAGCATCCCGATCTGCTGAAAAAAGCGACCGGCGTTGATCAGCTGATCCCATCTCCGGAAGCCGGTGCAACTACCGCGCCGGGCGAATTCCACTGCCATCCGGCAAATGCGATTAACGCGCTGGAACGCGCCAAAGGCATGCTGGGCGATATCGAAAGCTACGACAAACTGGCCGTTGAACAGCGTGGTCAGCTGCGTCGTATCATGCTCTGCATCTCTGACGTGACCGATAAAGTCGCGAAACTGCCAGAGGTGAATGCCGACGACAAACGTCTTCTGAAGAAACTGAAAAGCGATATGCTCAACACCATTGAGTACGCGCCAATCTGGATCATCATGGCCGTCGCGCTGGCACTGGGTATCGGTACAATGATTGGCTGGCGTCGTGTGGCAACCACCATCGGCGAGAAGATCGGTAAGAAAGGCATGACCTATGCGCAGGGGATGTCCGCGCAGATGACGGCGGCGGTTTCTATCGGCCTGGCGAGCTACACCGGGATGCCGGTATCCACCACCCACGTACTCTCCTCGTCCGTGGCAGGTACCATGATTGTTGACGGTGGCGGTCTGCAGCGCAAAACCGTGACCAACATCCTGATGGCCTGGGTGTTCACCCTTCCGGCGTCCATCCTGCTGTCTGGTGGTCTGTACTGGATTTCGCTGAAGCTGATCTAATCAGCTGAAGGCGACAAAAAGCGGGTCAGGAAACTGACCCGCTTTTTTTATGCTCAGTGCCAAATCATCAATGCAATCATACTGACCACAACCAGCCCGCACAGGGCGCTGGTCAGAATGAACTGCCGACGCAGACGCTCGCAGCGACGGATAAACTCTTCATCGTGATGATCGCGGTAACGTTGGTAGTAGATGTATCCCACCAGTCGCATCTGTTTGCTGGGCTGTCCATGCGAGGTGAAGAACCCCCCACCGTCCACATACTGATAAAGCAACGGATCGCAACCACGAAGTACCACTAACAGCGCACGTAACGATGAGAAGTAGCGCGCCATATTCACTATGCAAACTACGCATAACGCCCAAAACAATGCGACGGTGCTAATCATACATCCTCCCCGGCGTCCGCCCACGGAGCAAGGCTCCTGAGCTCCCGCACCCCAATGCCCTGACAGACAGTTCAGTGAAAGAATGACCAAAAGTCGATCCGGTTCGCGTTTTAATATCCGAACGGCTCATTAAATAGTGTAGGAGATCCGTTAATTTTTTTGCCACAAGGTTAATCGTTATCAACACCAAAGCTTGAAAAATATGTTTAACTGGGCCGTAATGAAAGTATCAGACGACGGCATTCTCATTTAGTCATCGATAACTTAAGGAAGGAGTAACACTATGGCTTACAAACACATTCTCATCGCGGTAGACCTCTCTCCGGAGAGCAAAGTGCTGGTTGATAAAGCGGTATCCATGGCACGCCCCTACAACGCGAAAGTTTCCCTGATTCACGTTGATGTGAATTACTCCGACCTCTATACCGGTCTGATCGACGTGAATCTCGGCGATATGCAGAAGCGGATCTCCGAAGAGACGCATCACGCCCTGAGCGAACTGTCCACCAACGCGGGCTACCCGATTACCGAGACCCTGAGCGGCAGCGGCGACCTGGGTCAGGTATTGGTTGATGCGATTAAGAAATATGACATGGACCTGGTCGTATGCGGTCACCACCAGGACTTCTGGAGCAAGCTGATGTCGTCCGCGCGCCAGCTGATCAACACCGTTCACGTGGATATGCTGATTGTTCCACTGCGTGACGAAGAAGACGAGTAAGTGCGTTAAATTCCCCTCACCCTAACCCTCTCCCAAAGGGAGAAGGAATAGATCGAGGATGTAGGCCGGGTAAGGCGAAGCCGCCACCCGGCTTTTTTTATTCCGGTGTACCTGAATAGATATCAAACCGGTGCCCTTTCGTGGTCACCGCGTTAGTCGTGGCCACGTCCGCCAGGGGCGGCGCGTAGTCAGGGCGCTTCACCACCACCCGCTTCGTCGCGAGCTGTCTGGCAGGCTCCAGCAGACCATCTGCATCTAAATCCGGCCCCACCAGCGACTGAAACACCCGCATCTCTTTCTTCACCAGCGCGCTTTTCTGCTTATGCGGGAACATCGGGTCGAGATAGACCACCTGCGGGCGCGGGGTGATATCGGTGAGCGCCGTCAGGCTGGAGGCGTGGATCAACTGCAACCGCTCCTGCAGCCACGGGCCGATTTCCGGGTCCGCGTAGCCACGCGTCAGCCCGTCGTCGAGCAATGCGGCGACCACCGGGTTACGCTCCAGCATTCGCACACGACAGCCAACAGACGCCAGCACAAACGCATCGCGACCCAGCCCCGCCGTGGCATCGACCACGTCCGGAAGATAGTTCCCTTTAACCCCCACCGCTTTGGCCACCGCCTCGCCGCGACCGCCGCCGAACTTGCGCCGGTGCGCCATCGCACCGCCGACAAAATCGACAAAAA
Organism: Enterobacter sp. ZOR0014; assembly: GCF_000798855.1. Classification (NCBI taxonomy): domain Bacteria; kingdom Pseudomonadati; phylum Pseudomonadota; class Gammaproteobacteria; order Enterobacterales; family Enterobacteriaceae; genus Enterobacter; species Enterobacter sp. ZOR0014. The sequence continues at coordinate 14,323 of NZ_JTLF01000295.1, forward strand.
TCCCGCCGAGTTTCGGTTCGTCGCGCTTACGTAATTCAAGATGCTCCGGTGTCATCACCAGCGCCATCAGGTTATCTTCATCGTGCTCCATGTTC
>NZ_JTLF01000365.1:0-4357 GCF_000798855.1 Enterobacter sp. ZOR0014
AAGAACACAGAGTGGGATCTCATTATCGTGGATGAGGCTCACAAATTATCTGCCAGCTACTTCGGCACAAAAATTAATAAAACCAAGCGTTTTCAGTTGGGTGAGCTGCTGGGATCGATCACTCGACACTTCTTGTTGATGACAGCAACACCACATAACGGTAAAGAAGAAGACTTTCAGATTTGGCTGTCATTGTTAGATGGCGACCGATTCTATGGCAAGTTTCGTGAAGGCGCACATAAAGTCGACGTCTCTGACATGATGCGACGTATGGTGAAAGAAGAGCTGCTCAAGTTCGATGGCACACCACTGTTCCCTGAGCGACGCGCCTATACAGCTAACTATGAGCTTTCCCCAATGGAAGCATCGCTTTACGAACAAGTTACCACTTATGTTCGCGAAGAGATGAACCGTGCTGACAAGCTTGAGAGTAAAAAGAAGAACAACGTTGGCTTCGCGTTGACCATGCTACAGCGAAGACTCGCGTCTAGTCCTGAAGCTATCTATCAATCTCTGAAGCGCCGCCGTAAGCGCCTAGAAGCTCGTCTTGAAGAAACCAAACTGATGGCGCGTGGCCAAACGGTTAGGAAAGACGGCGTTGCAGAAACGTTTGGTGAGTACAGCGTCAAAAAAAGAATTGATATCCCGGATAACTTTGATGAGCTCGATGAGGATCTGAGTGCAGAAGAGTACGAGATTCTAGCGGAACAAGTTGTCGATCAAGCCACCGCTGCAGAGACAATTCCTGAACTTGAGGCTGAAATTCTGATTTTGAAAGACCTTGAATACCAGGCTCTCTCAGTGGTTCAATCAGGCAATGATAAAAAGTGGGAAGAGCTTTCCTACCTGCTGCAAGATAAGCCAGAGATGTTCACGGTTAGTGGTGCCCGTAGAAAACTGCTTATTTTTACCGAACATAAAGACACCCTTAATTACTTGGTGAAACGCATCGGCGATATGTTGGGTAACGAAAATGCCGTTCGCACTATTTACGGTGGTACCAACCGTGACGAGCGACGCAAGGTGCAGGAAGAGTTCCGCAATGACCCTGAAGTGATCGTGCTCATTGCAACCGATGCGGCTGGTGAAGGTGTAAACCTTCAGAATGCCAACCTCATGGTCAACTATGACTTGCCATGGAATCCAAATCGATTAGAACAGCGTTTTGGTCGCATACACCGTATTGGTCAAACGGAAGTCTGTCACCTTTGGAACATAGTTGCGGCAGAGACGCGTGAAGGCGAAGTATTTAAAAAGCTTTTCGACAAGATTGAAATCGAGAAAGAAGCATTGGGAGGTAAAGTCTTCGATGTGCTCGGCGAGGCCTTTGACAATGTTTCTCTGAAGGACCTATTGGTGGATGCTATTCGCTATGGCGAATCTCCCGAGGTCAAAGCCAAAATGAATGAAGTGATCGATGGTGCATTAGATGCAGAACACTTGAAAGAGATTCTACGTCGCAATGCTTTGGTCGAGCAGCATATGGGGCTAGAAGAGCTCTATGCCGTAAAAGAGGAGATGGAAAAGGCAGAGGCTAGAAAGCTTCAGCCGTACTTTATTCGCGCCTTTTTTACAGAAGCATTTCAAACGCTCGGTGGTGAATTGCGCAGTCGAGAGGCTGGACGCTATGAAGTGCGCCATGTTCCCGCAGCTATTCGAGAGCGTGACCGAGTGATAGGTGAAACACGAACGCCTGTGTTGCGAAAGTACGAGCGTATTTGCTTTGAAAAACAGAATGTTCGTCAGCAAGGTAAGCCAATGGCGGATCTTATTCACCCATCGCATCCATTAATGCATGCATCAACAGACTTAGTGCTTGAAGCACACCGTGCAAAGCTTAAGCAAGGTGCAGTATTGGTTGATCCAAATGACGATAGCATTGAGCCCAAAGTACTTTTCATGGTTGACCACACTGTTCGAGAGGGGGGAGGCACCTCTGATGTCGCGTCACGCCGATTACAATTCGTTGAAATCGATGAGAAAAGCAATGCGATTAATGCGGGCTGGGCACCTCATTTGGATCTACAACCGATAGATGCTTATGACTTAAAGTTGGTTAGCGATGTGCTAAACTCTCCGTGGCTGAACAATAACTTGGAAGCTCTCGCGTTAAACCATGCATCACAAGAGCTGGTGCCAGAGCATTATGCTGAAGTGAAAGATCGTCGCGAACGCCAATCGAATAAAACGCTTGCTGCGGTTAACGATAGATTGGTTAAAGAAATTAACTATTGGTCTGACCGCTATATCAAACTCCAAGATGATCTGAATGCAGGTAAACAACCACGAATGCAGCCGGAAATGGCGCGTCGGCGAGTTGATGAGCTAACAGCTAGGTTGCAACAGCGCAAAACTGAGTTGGAAGCGCTTAAAAACGTCGTTTCTAGCACGCCAGTTGTGATGGGAGGAGCATTAGTCATTCCTCAAGGATTGCTCGCATACCGTAAAGGTGAAACCCAATTCAGTGTTGATGCTGAAGCCCGCTCTCGAGTGGAACGCATCGCGATGAATGCTGTTATGGATGTGGAGCGAAGTTTTGGGTTTGAAGTAAAAGATGTTGGCGCGGAGAAATGTGGTTGGGATGTGACCTCTCGTCCTCCTATTAATGCAGACGGCTCTATATGTAATGATCGCCACATTGAAGTGAAAGGCCGAGCAAAAGGCCAAAGTACCATTACTGTTAGCCGAAATGAAATCATCTATGGCTTAAACCAAGCCGACAAATTTATTCTTGCCATAGTCATTGTCGATGGAGAAGAGTTTGAAGGGCCGTACTACGTTAAAACGCCGTTCACTCTCGAGCCAGACTTTGGTGTTGCCAGTATTAATTATGATCTCAGTGACCTGCTGTCTAAAGCAGTTCCGCCTGAGAAAACAGTATAAGAAGTCACTATGACAAAAGTTATCAGTCCTAAAAAATTAATTGAAGTGGCTTTACCACTCGATGATATCAACGCAGCTGCAGCACGCGAGAAATCTATCCGTCACGGCCATCCAAGCACCTTGCACTTGTGGTGGGCGCGCCGTCCTTTGGCTGCTGCGCGAGCCGTCATTTTTGCACAAATGGTCAATGACCCATCAGAGACAGTTCAAGGCGACAAGCGCCTGCGTGAAACAAAGCTGAAAATTCAGAAAGAGCGCGAAAACCTTTTTGACATTATTCGTGAACTGGTTAAGTGGGAAAATACCAATAACGAAGAGGTGCTAAATCGAGCTCGCGAAGCTATCAAAGAGAGCTGGCGTTTTACCTGTGAGTTAAACAAGAAACACCCTCAAGCTGATGAGCTATTTAACCCTGAAAAACTGCCAGGTTTTCATGATCCTTTTGCAGGGGGGGGCACAATACCGTTGGAAGCAAAACGGTTAGGTATGGACGCATTTGCTTCTGATCTCAACCCTTTGCCACTTACTATCAATAAAGCACTGATTGAACTTCCTTCGGGCTTTGTTGGACATCAGCCTGTTGCCAGTGATGAATATGATGATACTCAGAAGAAGTTGGGGGATTATGAAAGCCTAGAGGGTTTGGCTGTAGATATAAAACGCTATGGTCGTCTACTGCGAAACAAGGCTTATGAGAAACTGTCACATTACTATCCCAAGTTAGAAGTTACAGATGCCATTGCTAAGGCTGTTCCTGGCTTAAAGTCAGCGATCGGACAGGAATTGGCGCCAAATGCATATTTATACGCAAGAGCGGTTAAAAGTCCGAACCCTGCCTTTAACGCAAGCTTCACTCCTCTTTGTACAAGTTTGCAGCTGTCCACGAAGAAAGGACAAGAAGCGTATTTGTCACCTAAGATTTCAGATAAAGGACTTTCTTTTGAAGTCAAATATGGCTGTGATGAACAGTTCAAGCTAGCAGCTACTGGAACGAAAGCCGGTCGCGGCGCAAATTTCAAATGCCTATTTTCTGATACTCTCATTCCACCTGACTATATCAAGGGGCAAGGCACGTCTGGGAATATAACGAATATACCTACTTGTATAGTCGTTACTTGGAAAAGAAGACGGTATTTTGTTGGTGTAGATCTGCTTCCTGATGTCTTTATTGAAAAATCAATCACATCAGTTGAACGAGACTCTTTAAATATCCAGTCAATGCCATTAGCAGACCATTCTCAATACATGGGAACCCTTTCATACGGTTTGACAAGAATTGAACAATTATTTACGGATAGACAATTAGTGGCGTTGACTACTATCAGCGCGCTAATTTCGGATGTATCCGAGCGTGCTTTTGAAGATTATGCAAGAGTACTTGGCGATGAAGACAAGGCTTGTCAGTTTAAAAAGGTAGTAGCAATTTACTTAACGCTAGCTTTAAGTAAGTTGGCTGATAGTCAGAATTCTTTAG
>NZ_JTLF01000293.1:0-14538 GCF_000798855.1 Enterobacter sp. ZOR0014
GACCAAATGTTGGAGCAAGACTTGCTACCGTTGGTCCGTGTCAGACGCGCGCCTGGTTATCAACCGCCAGCATGCCGAGAGAGCGCACAAATTTTTGCGTCAGCATGCCGGTTTCATTACTGGCCGCAGAGGCACATAACATACCGGTGGAAAGCCAGCGGTTTACCGTCACCCCCTCTGCATTCTTTTCAACAAAGTTGGCGTCGCGGTCGGCTTTCATCAATTTTGCAATACGGGAGAAGGCCTCATCCCAGGAAATACGCTGCCATTTGTCCGAACCTGGCGCACGGTATTCCGGATAACGCAGGCGGTTTTCGCTGTGAACGTAGTCCAGCAGACCCGCGCCTTTCGGGCATAACGCCCCACGGCTCACCGGATGATCCGGGTCCCCTTCAATATGATAAATCGCTTCTCTGGCGTTCTTCGCGCCATCACCCAGGCTGTACATCAAAAGCCCACAACCCACGGAGCAGTATGTGCAGGTGTTACGGATCTCTTTCGCGCGCAGCAGTTTATAGTTGCGTGCCTGAGCCAGCGCCATTTTAGGAGCGAATCCCAGCATAGCGGCTGTTGTTCCGGCCATACCGCCCGCGCAGATTTTAAAAAATTGTCTGCGGCTGACGTCCATTGTTGTCCTCGTGTTCAAATAAGACTTCGCGCCGCAAACTAACAGCAAAACCCCTTTTTTTTTTGCGTCAAATCAAGGTCGCGTGACTTCGCCCTCTTAATGGTCACCGCTCGCGCCTTCAAATAATCCTTTAGGGTTAAACACATGCGAGAATAATTCGCAACAGCGTCAGGATTAATGCTATATCTTTTTCCTTTGATTTTTTTAGCGATGAAGACGTAATGGACAGAAAGAGAGCAACGCTTATCGGGCTGGCAGCGATTCTGTTGTGGAGCACAATGGTGGGCCTGATTCGTAGCGTGAGTGAGGGGCTGGGGCCCGTCGGCGGTGCGGCGATGATATACACCCTCAGCGGATTATTGTGTCTGGTAACGGTGGGATTTCCTGATATTAAACGCTTTTCACCCAGGTATCTTATTGCCGGCAGCGTACTGTTTGTCAGTTACGAAATTTGCCTTGCCCTGTCGTTAGGCTATGCCGCCACGCGAGCGCAGGCCATTGAAGTGGGGATGGTCAATTATCTCTGGCCGAGCCTCACGATCGTCTTTGCTATTTTGTTCAACGGACAAAAATCAACGCTGTGGGTTATCCCCGGCTTAATCCTTGCACTGCTCGGTGTATGTTGGGTACTAGGGGGTGATCAAGGATTACACCCTGATGAAATAATGCGCAATATTGTATCGAATCCACTCAGCTATACGCTGGCTTTTGCCGGGGCATTTATCTGGTCCGCCTACTGCACGGTAACCCGTAAATTTGCTAACGGGCAAAACGGCATTACGCTGTTTTTTTTGCTGACGGCACTGAGCCTGTGGGTAAAATATGCGCTGAGCGATCAGCCGGAAATGGTCTTCACTGTTCCGGTTGTCGTGAAACTCGTTATGTGTGGTGTGGCGCTAGGGTTAGGTTATGCCGCCTGGAATGTTGGCATTTTGCACGGTAACGTCACGGTGCTGGCCGCCGTATCCTATTTTACTCCCGTACTCTCTGCCGCGCTTGCCGCCGTGCTGCTGAGTTCCCCCCTCTCTTTCTCGTTCTGGCAAGGCGCGCTGATGGTCTGCGTCGGGTCATTGCTTTGCTGGTACGCCACTAAGAAATAATTCCGAATCAGCTGTCGGGTAATATTCATCCCGACAGCAAAAAATTAACATAAATTTAATATTTGGGCGCGCGTTACGCTATTCTTCAGTTCGGTAGAGCGCGCGTTTAACTTCTGTTTATATTACCCTCTTTTCGTAAATTTGCGTCTCTTAATATTGACACAAACTGACACCGATATGTGATTAATTGCCGTCAAATACTCACAATATTAATAGCACAAAGTGCAATAGTATGTTTCTGTGTGTTTCTGGTTAAGCAACGGAATTTCCGTGCAATTGAGGGCGCAAGGCCGCCATTTTCGGTTAAATACACTCTGCCACTCCAACCAAAAGAACGGCATTACCGATAATTAACATATTTTATAACAACCCAATGAAACTATATTGACGAAAATAAACCCCACCCCAAATTAATTAAATACTCATCATTTCAGGCTATTTTTAGGCCATTTATCCGATCTCGATCACACTAAATGAAATTATTATTAATATTTTGAAACTTATTATTGAAAGAGGACTACAAGATTTTTAAAAATAACGTGCCATTGACGAGCAGCCTCGTTTAAAACTCGGTCAAAGTGGCTCAGGAAATACCTAAGAAAATTATAAGGAATATTTAAGATGAAACTTAAATTAGTTGCAGTGGCAGTGACTTCCATGTTGGCAGCAGGCGTTGTAAACGCGGCTGAAGTTTATAACAAAGACGGTAACAAGCTGGATCTGTACGGTAAAGTAACAGGTCTGCACTATTTCTCTGATGACGCTGGCAACGACGGCGACAAAACTTACGTTCGTCTGGGCTTCAAAGGTGAAACTCAGATAAACGATCAGCTGACCGGTTACGGCCAGTGGGAATATGAGTTCAAAGGCAACCGTTCTGAATCCCAGGGCACTGACGGCAGCAAAACGCGTCTGGCCTTCGCAGGTCTGAAATTCAACGAATTCGGTTCTTTCGACTACGGTCGTAACTACGGTGTTGCTTACGACATCGGCGCATGGACTGACGTTCTGCCAGAGTTCGGTGGTGATACCTGGACGCAGACTGATGGCTTTATGACTGGCCGTACGACTGGCGTTGCAACCTACCGTAACACCGACTTCTTCGGTCTGGTTGACGGTCTGAACTTCGCTGCTCAGTACCAGGGTAAAAACGATGACCGTAACATCACCGAAGCGAACGGTGACGGCTGGGGTCTGTCTTCTACCTATGAAATGGACGGCTTCGCTGTCGGTGCTACCTACGCGAAATCTGACCGTACTGACCGTCAGGTTGCTGCAGGTCGCGTAGCCAATACCGTTAACGCTGGCGGTGAAAACGCAGAAGTTTGGGCTGCTGGTCTGAAATACGATGCGAACAACATCTACCTGGCAACCACCTACTCTGAAACCCGCAACATGACCAACTTCGGTGACGGTTATATCGCGAACAGAGCTCAGAACTTCGAAGTTGTTGCTCAGTATCAGTTCGACTTCGGTCTGCGTCCATCCATCGCTTACCTGAAATCCAAAGGTAAAGATCTGGGTTCATACGGCGACCAGGATCTGGTTGAATACGTTGACGTTGGCGCGAGCTACTACTTCAACAAAAACATGTCTACCTATGTTGATTACAAAATCAACCTGGTTGACGACAACAGCTTCACCAAAGCAACTGGCGTTGCTACCGACAACATCGTTGCTGTCGGCCTGACCTACCAGTTCTAAGATTTGTCACGCTAAAAAGCCAGCCCATGTGGCTGGCTTTTTTTATACGGATTTCTGGCGTCAAAAAGGAGAACGCCATGCACCTGTTCAAAGGACGCTGCTTATGCGGAATGAGTCAGTTCAGCGTGAGCCTCAACCATTTTGATGTATATGCCTGTCACTGTACGCAATGCCAGAAGTGGTCAGGCGGTATTGCCATGTACCTTGAGACGCAGGGCGAGCCGCTTGTGGAGCAAGATTCCATTGCCCCGTCTCATTTCGCCTCATCCGCACGCGGAGAACGCTGGTTTTGTCCAGGCTGCGGCTGCCCGCTGTGGTTCAAACTGACCGCAACGGCGCGCTATTTTATTCCCTGGACGCTGCTTGAGATGAGCGAAGATGAACGACGTCGGCTGGTACTTGCAGCAGAAATCTATACTGAAACCCAACCCGCGTTTTTTGGCCTGACCGGGCAATACGCACGCTATAGCGGTTCAGAAATTGAAGCACGAGATGAACACTGCCTGCTAACGCCCTAAACTGCTGCCCGGCCAGCCTGCGCACCAGGCTTGTCTACTGCTTTGGCACCTTCGCCAGGCTAAACCACATTCCTGCCGCCAGCAGCAACAGCATGCCCCCCGCACTCCCCAGCGCCACGCTGTGGGAGGTAATAAACGCACTTTTCGCCGCCTCCGTCACCGAAACCGCCAGTGCTGGCGTGAGATCCTGCGCCACCTTCATCGCCTCGCCGATGGATGACGAGGCTTTGTCGACGAGAGACGCATTCAGCCCCTGCGGCAAATCAATCGACGCAGAGAAACTGCGGGTCAGCAGCAGACCAAAAATAGCGATCCCAAGCCCGGCCCCCAGTTCATAAGACATGGTTTCAATCGCCCCGGCAGCGGCGGCCTTTTCTTTCGGCGCGGCGGCCATGATTGCAGAGGTCGAGGCCAGCAGCGCGCTGGCGGCGCTGAAGCCCAACAGCACCATCAGGCTCCACGCCTGCCACTGCTGCGTGCTGAAATCGAGCATCGAGAGGCCGATGAAACTGACCGCGCTGAGCCCCATGCCACCCGCAGCGACAATGCGTAGCCCCAGACGCCCCACCAGTACTCCGGCGATCGGCCCGCTAAACCCGCTCGCCACCATGACCGGAAGCATAAACATGCCGGCTTCGAATGGCGTAAAGCCGTGAACGAATTGCAATTCCTGCGCCATCAGCAGCTCAAAGCCCACCAGCGCGATCATCGCCGTCATCGCCATCACCACACCGCTGAGAATGATGCGGTGACAAAACAGGCGCATGTCGATCATTGGCACGCGGGCGCGCAGTTGAATACGCACGAAAATCAACAGCATCACAGCCCCGGTAAGCAACGTACAGGCTACCAGCCACGGCGACAGCACGCCTTTCAACGCGGTTTTGGCGCTGTAGACCAGCAGCAGGATCGCCACAATCAGCATGATGGCATGGCTGATATTCAGCGGCTGCTCAGGACGCCCCTGTTGACGGGGTACAAAACGCGCGGCCAGCAACACCACCACCAGCACGATCGGGACGTTGATCAAAAACACCGATCCCCAGTAGAAATGCTCAAGCAGGATACCGCCAATCAGCGGACCAAATGCCGCCCCACCTGAACCCACGGCCGCCCAGACGCCAAGCGCGATATTACGATCCCGCGCGTCGGTAAACAGCGTGCGGATCCCGGCCAGCGTGGCCGGAATGATCATCGCCGCACCGATTGCAAGCGAGGCGCGCGCCGCAATCAGCCACCCGGCTGACGGTGCAAAGGCTGCCGCCAGGGACGACACCCCGAACAGCATGCTGCCGATCATTAACAATCGTTTAAACCCCATGCGGTCACCGAGTGCGCCCATCGGCAGCACCATACCCGCCATCACCAGCGAGTAGATGTCGATAATCCACAGTAATTCGTTACCGCTGGCGCCCAGCGTCATGCTCAATGTCGGCGCCGCCACGTGCAGCACCGTCGCGTCGATCGCGACCGGGATATAAACCAGCACGATAATCACTAACGCTAACCACTGACGAAACATAAATTTCCTTTTCATTTTAAACATGGACACATGTCCAGAATGCGATCCTACGTAAAGTTGAACGAGTGTCCAGCTTTTTGTTACACTCGTTTCATTCCCATTGAGAGTGAGTAAACATGCGATATCTGAGCAAGGATGAACGGCGGGAAGCAATCTTACAGGCCGCCATGCGCGTGGCGCTCGCCGAGGGGCTGGCGGCGATGACGGTGCGGCGCATTGCGACTGAAGCGGGCGTCGCTACCGGGCAGGTGCATCACCACTTTGCCTCCGGCGGTGAGTTGAAATCGCTGGCATTCGTTCGCCTGATCCGCGAGCTATTAGATGCCGACGTAGCGGATGAACGTGCCACCTGGCGGGAACGGTTGCACAGCATGCTCGGCAGCGACGACGGTAAGTTTGAGCCTTATATCCGCCTGTGGCGGGAAGCGCAAATTCTCGCCAGCCGGGATCCCGAGATCAAAGCGGCTTATGTCCTGACCATGGAGATGTGGCATCACGAGACGGTGGTTATTATCCGTGCCGGGGCGGAAGCAAGGGCATTCACACTCACCGATCGGGCGGAAAATATTGCCTGGCGTTTGATAGGGCTGGTTTGCGGCCTGGATGGGATCACCGTATTAAATATGCCGGAAATGGACGATGCGGCGCTAAATAAACATCTCGACAAACTTATCACGCTGGAATTGTGTTAATACTCCTTCTGGAGTATTAATTCCCGCAACACTTACAATTGGTAACATATTAAGCGCTCCGCAATTTCCATTCTCACCTCAGGGGCGCGCTTTTTTATCTATCCTTTCAGATGTATCCCAAAACATCCAATAAATCCAACAGCAAATTCTCACTCATCTTTTTGTTTTTACTTCTTTTTTCTTTCCATTAAGGTAAGCAAGAGGGCGCTATGTCGCAACAAAGTGAAAAGAATAATCCGCATCTGTTGAGTAACTGGAAACCTGAAAACGCGCAATTCTGGGAGAATAAAGGAAAACATATCGCACGAAGAAATCTATGGATTTCTGTGGCTTGCCTGCTATTAGCGTTTTGCGTCTGGATGTTATTTAGCGCCATCGCCGTCAACCTGAATAAAGTCGGATTTAATTTCACCACCGATCAGCTTTTTATGCTAACAGCATTACCTTCTCTCTCCGGTGCGATATTGCGCGTCCCCTACTCATTTATGGTACCGATATTCGGTGGGCGTTACTGGACGGTATTGAGTACCGTCATCCTGATTATCCCCTGCGTGTGGCTGGGAATTGCCATTCAAAACCCCGCGACGCCGTACTGGATCTTTATCATCATCGCCCTGCTCTGCGGATTTGCTGGCGCTAACTTCGCATCGAGCATGGGCAACATCAGCTTTTTCTTCCCGAAATCCAGACAGGGCAGTGCGCTGGGCATCAACGGCGGGCTGGGCAACCTGGGCGTCAGCGTGATGCAGCTGGTTGCGCCGCTGGTCATTTTCCTCCCGATGTTCACCTTCCTCGGGGTGCACGGCGTGCCACAGGAGGATGGCTCGACGATGTGGCTGGCAAACGCGGCCTGGATCTGGGCCCCCCTCCTGCTGCTGGCAACCATTGCGGCGTTTTTTGGCATGAACGATATTGCCAGCTCAAAGGCCTCCATCGCCAGCCAGCTTCCGGTCCTGAAACGCTTTCACCTCTGGCTGCTAAGCCTGCTCTATCTGGCGACCTTCGGCTCATTTATCGGTTTCTCGGCGGGCTTTGCCATGCTGTCGAAAACCCAGTTTCCGGACGTGAACATCCTGCACCTCGCCTTCTTTGGTCCCCTGATCGGCGCGCTGGCCCGCTCGGCGGGCGGGATGATCTCCGACAAACTGGGCGGCGTGCGGGTGACGCTGATCAACTTCGTCTTTATGGCGATTTTTAGCGCCCTGATTTTCCTGACGCTTCCGGGCTCAGGTTCAGGCAGTTTCTTCGCCTTCTATCTGGTGTTTATGGGGCTGTTCCTCACTGCCGGACTGGGCAGCGGCTCCACCTTCCAGATGATCGCGATTATTTTCCGCCAAATTACCCTCGACCGCGTCAAAAAGCAGGGCGGCACGGACGAGCAGGCGCAGCATGAAGCGGTGACCGAAACAGCGGCCGCGCTGGGCTTTATCTCTGCCATCGGCGCCGTGGGCGGCTTCTTCATTCCCAAAGCGTTTGGCACCTCGCTGGCGATGACCGGATCGCCGGTCGGGGCCATGAAAGTGTTCCTCGTGTTTTACATCGTCTGTGTCCTTGTCACCTGGCTGGTGTACGGCCGCAAATCGTCACAAAAATAATAAAGACCTCTTTGCCGGAGCGGGATGCAACCCCCTCCGGCCATGCTATCGAAGCAGGAGAAATGTCATGAGCAAACTGTTGGACCGCTTTCGTTACTTCAAAACTAAAGGCGACAGTTTCGCCGATGGGCACGGGCAGGTGTATCACACCAACCGCGACTGGGAAGACAGCTATCGTCAGCGCTGGCAGTTCGACAAGATTGTGCGCTCCACCCACGGCGTGAACTGTACCGGCTCCTGTAGCTGGAAGATTTATGTCAAAAATGGCCTGGTGACCTGGGAAACCCAGCAAACCGACTATCCACGCACCCGCCCTGACCTGCCCAACCACGAACCGCGCGGCTGCCCGCGTGGCGCAAGCTATTCCTGGTATCTCTACAGCGCCAACCGTCTCAAATACCCGCTGGTGCGCCGCAGGTTAATTGAACTCTGGCGAGAAGCGCTGGCGCAGCATACCGATCCGGTGCTGGCCTGGGATGCCATTCAGAACGATCCGCAGAAAGCGCAGAGCTACAGGAAAGCGCGCGGAAAAGGCGGTTTTATCCGCTCAAACTGGAAAGAGCTGAACCAGCTGATTGCCGCCGCCAACGTCTGGACCATCAAAAATTATGGCCCCGATCGCGTCGCCGGTTTTTCCCCTATCCCGGCGATGTCGATGGTCTCTTACGCCGCCGGGACCCGCTATCTCTCGCTGCTGGGCGGCACCTGCCTGAGCTTTTATGACTGGTACTGCGATCTGCCTCCGGCCTCCCCAATGACCTGGGGTGAGCAGACCGATGTGCCGGAATCAGCAGACTGGTATAACTCCAGCTACATCATTGCCTGGGGCTCGAACGTGCCGCAGACGCGTACCCCGGACGCCCACTTTTTCACTGAGGTGCGCTACAAAGGCACCAAAACCGTCGCCATTACGCCGGACTTCTCGGAAGTCGCGAAGCTGAGCGACCAGTGGCTGGCGCCTAAACAGGGCACCGACAGCGCTCTCGCCATGGCAATGGGCCATGTGATCCTTAAAGAGTTCCACCTCGATAACCCGAGCGACTACTTCCTCAACTACTGCCGCCGCTACACCGACATGCCGATGCTGGTCCTGCTGGACGAACAGGCCGATGGTCGCGTCGTACCGGGGCGGATGCTGCGGGCCTCAGACCTTGTCGACGGGCTGGGTGAAGCCAATAATCCTGAATGGAAAACGGTCGCCTTTGATATTGCCGGGAACCTGGTGGTGCCAAACGGTTCCATCGGCTTCCGCTGGGGAGAAAAAGGCAAATGGAACCTGGAGCCCCGGGCGGCAGGCCATGAAAGCGAGCTGACCCTCTCCCTGCTGATTACGCACGATAGCGTCGCAGATGTCGCCTTCCCCTACTTTGGCGGTAATGAGAACCCGCATTTTCGCAGCGTGAAGCAGGAGCCGGTGCTGACGCGCCGCGTGCCGAGCAAAACCCTGACGCTCGCCGACGGTCGCGAGAAACGGGTGGTCAGCGTTTACGATCTGGTGCTGGCGAACTACGGCCTCGATCGTGGTCTGCAGGACAGTAACGCCGCAGACAGCTATGACCAGATCAAAGCCTACACTCCCGCCTGGGGAGAGCAGATCACCGGCGTACCCGCGTATCTGATTGAAAAAATCGCCCGCGAGTTTGCCGACACGGCGCACAAAACGCACGGGCGGTCGATGATTATCCTCGGTGCCGGGGTGAATCACTGGTACCACATGGACATGAACTACCGCGGGATGATCAACATGCTGGTCTTCTGCGGCTGCGTCGGGCAGAGCGGTGGCGGCTGGTCGCACTATGTGGGCCAGGAGAAACTGCGTCCGCAAACCGGCTGGCTGCCGCTGGCCTTTGCGCTGGACTGGAACCGCCCGCCACGTCAGATGAACAGCACGTCATTCTTTTACAACCACGCCAGCCAGTGGCGCTATGAGAAGCTGACCGCGCAGGAGCTCCTCTCCCCGCTGGCCGATGCCACCCAATTTACCGGGCACCTGATCGACTTCAACGTTCGCGCCGAGCGCATGGGCTGGTTGCCCTCGGCGCCGCAGCTCAACCTGAACCCTTTGCACATTAAGGCACGTGCCGATGCGGCGGGCATGACGCCGCAGGACTACACCGTTCAGGGGCTAAAATCGGGTGACGTTCGCTTCGCCTGCGAGCAACCCGATAACGGCAAGAACCACCCGCGTAACCTGTTTGTCTGGCGCTCTAACCTGCTTGGCTCGTCCGGGAAAGGTCACGAGTACATGCTGAAATACCTGCTCGGCACCGAGAGCGGCATTCAGGGTGAAGATTTGGGTTCCACAGACGACGTGAAGCCTGAAGAGGTCGAATGGCAAACCGCAGCCATCGAGGGCAAGCTCGATCTGCTGGTGACGCTCGACTTCCGCATGTCCAGCACCTGTCTGTTCTCCGATATCGTCCTGCCGACTGCCACCTGGTACGAAAAAGACGATATGAATACCTCGGACATGCACCCGTTTATTCACCCGCTCTCAGCCGCCGTCGATCCGGCGTGGGAATCGCGCAGCGACTGGGAGATCTACAAAGGCATCGCCAGGGTCTTCTCCGAGGTGTGCGTCGGTCACCTGGGCACCGAAACCGACGTGGTTCTGCAACCGTTGCAGCACGACTCTCCGGCGGAACTCTCTCAGCCGTTTGATATCCAGGACTGGCGCAAAGGTGAATGCGATTTGATCCCCGGCAAAACCGCGCCAAACATTGCGGTCGTTGAGCGAAACTACCCGGAAACTTACGAGCGCTTTACGTCTCTTGGCCCTCTGATGGACAAGCTCGGTAACGGCGGAAAAGGCATATCGTGGAATACTCAGAACGAGGTCGATTTCCTCGGCAAGCTCAATTACGTCAAGCCCGACGGCCCGGCAAAAGGTCGTCCGCGGATTGAAACCGCCATTGACGCTTCAGAGGTGATCCTCGCCCTCGCGCCGGAAACCAACGGTCAGGTGGCGGTGAAGGCCTGGCAAGCGCTTGGGGAGTTGACCGGACGTGACCATACGCATCTGGCGCTGAACAAAGAAGACGAGAAAATTCGCTTCCGCGACATCCAGGCGCAGCCGCGCAAAATCATCTCCAGCCCAACCTGGTCCGGTCTTGAGAGCGAGCATGTCTCCTATAACGCGGGTTATACCAACGTTCATGAGCTAATCCCCTGGCGCACCCTTTCCGGTCGTCAGCAGTTGTATCAGGATCACACGTGGATGCGTGCTTTCGGGGAGAGTCTGGTGGCCTACCGTCCGCCGATTGATACCCGTAGCGTGAGCCATATGCGCGAGATCCCGCCGAACGGCTTCCCGGAAAAAGCGCTTAACTTCCTGACGCCGCATCAGAAATGGGGCATTCACTCCACCTACAGCGAAAACCTCCTGATGCAGACCCTGTCGCGCGGCGGGCCGATTGTCTGGATAAGCGAGACCGACGCGCGTGAGCTGGGCATTGAGGACAACGACTGGATCGAAGCCTTTAACGCTAACGGCGCCCTCACCGCCCGCGCGGTAGTCAGCCAGCGCGTGCCGCCGGGCATGACCATGATGTACCACGCTCAGGAGCGCATTCTGAACATTCCGGGCTCTGAAGTGACCGGCCGGCGCGGGGGGATCCACAACTCCGTCACCCGCGTCTGCCCGAAACCGACGCATATGATCGGCGGCTATGCGCAGCTGGCGTACAGCTTTAACTATTACGGCACCGTCGGCTCGAACCGCGACGAATTCATCATGATCCGCAAAATGAAAAACATTAACTGGCTGGATGGCGAAGGTCGGGATCAGGTACAGGAGACGAAAAAATGAAAATACGCTCACAGGTTGGCATGGTTCTGAATCTCGATAAATGCATCGGCTGCCACACCTGCTCGGTCACCTGTAAGAACGTCTGGACCGGGCGTGAAGGCATGGAATATGCTTGGTTCAACAACGTCGAAACCAAGCCGGGCATTGGCTATCCAAAAAACTGGGAAGACCAGGATGAGTGGCAAGGCGGCTGGATCCGCGGGATCCACGGCAAACTGACCCCGCGTCTCGGCGGCAAAATGGGCGTTCTGTCGAAAATTTTCGCTAACCCTGTTCTGCCGCAAATTGACGATTACTATGAACCCTTCACCTTTGATTATCAGGACCTGCATCGCGCCCCGGAGGGGGATCATCTCCCTACCGCTCGCCCTCGCTCGCTGATTGACGGCAAGCGGATGGATAAAATCGTTTGGGGGCCTAACTGGGAGGAGCTGCTGGGCGGTGAGTTCGAAAAGCGCGCCCGCGACCGCAACTTTCAGAAGATCCAGAAGGAGATGTACGGCCAGTTTGAAAATACCTTCATGATGTACCTGCCGCGCCTGTGCGAGCACTGTCTGAACCCAAGCTGCGTCGCCACCTGCCCGAGCGGTGCCATCTACAAGCGCGAAGAGGACGGCATTGTGCTGATTGACCAGGACAAGTGCCGCGGCTGGCGTTTGTGCATCAGCGGTTGTCCGTACAAGAAAATCTACTTTAACTGGAAGAGCGGTAAATCCGAGAAATGCATCTTCTGCTACCCGCGCATTGAGTCCGGCCAGCCGACCGTTTGCTCAGAAACCTGCGTCGGGCGTATTCGCTATCTCGGCGTGCTGCTGTACGACGCGGACCGCATTGAAGAAGCGGCCAGCACCGAGCACGAAACCGATCTGTACGAACGTCAGTGCGACGTGTTCCTGAACCCGCACGATCCGGCGGTCATCGAAGAAGCGCTGAAACAGGGCATTCCGGCGAACGTCATTGAGGCAGCGCAAAAATCGCCTGTTTATAAAATGGCGATGGACTGGAAGCTGGCTCTGCCGCTGCACCCGGAATACCGCACCCTGCCGATGGTCTGGTACGTGCCACCGCTGTCACCGATTCAGTCCTACGCGGATGCCGGCGGCCTGCCGCAGAGTGATGGCGTACTGCCTGCTGTCGAAAGCCTGCGCATCCCGGTGCAGTATCTGGCAAATATGCTTAGCGCAGGTGACCCAGGCCCGGTGCTGCGTGCTCTGAAACGTATGATGGCGATGCGCCACTACAAACGCTCCCAGACCGTGGAAGGCGTGACCGATACTCGCGCCATCGAAGAAGTCGGCCTGACCGAAGCGCAGGTTGAGGAGATGTACCGCTATCTGGCTATTGCGAATTACGAAGATCGCTTCGTGATCCCCACCAGCCACCGTGAAATGGCGCGCGACGCGTTCCCGGAGAAAAACGGCTGCGGCTTCACCTTTGGTGACGGTTGCCACGGCTCCGACACCAAATTCAACCTCTTCAACAGCAGCCGCATCGATGCCATCAACATTACCGAGGTGCGCGAACATGGGGAGGGAGAATAATGCAGATCCTCAAGATCGTCGCGCTGCTGATTGAGTATCCCGATGACACGCTGTGGGAGAACCGTGATGAAGCGCTCTCGTTGATTGCGCAGGACGCGCCCATGCTGCTGCCGTTTGCCCGACAGCACCTGAGCGCCCCGCTGCTGGATAAACAGGCCGAGTGGTGTGAAGTGTTCGAACGCGGGCGCGCGACCTCGCTGCTGCTGTTCGAGCACGTTCACGCCGAATCCCGCGATCGCGGCCAGGCGATGGTTGACCTGATGAGTCAGTATGAAAAAGCGGGCCTGGTGCTGGACTGCCGTGAACTACCGGATTACCTGCCGCTCTATCTGGAATATCTCAGCATCGTAACCGACGACGAAGCGCGTGAGGGATTGCAGAACGTCGCGCCAATCCTCGCCCTGGTTGGCGGTCGTCTGAAACAGCGCGGCGTGGCGCATTTTCAGCTGTTTGACGCCCTGCTCGCCCTCGCCGGAAGCCGCCTTTCAAGTGACAGTGTCACTCAACAGGTGTCAGGCGAGAAACGCGACGACACCCGCCAGGCGCTGGATGCCGTGTGGGAAGAGGAACAGGTGAAGTTTATCGAAGACAACGCCACATCGTGCGACAGCTCGCCGATGCAGCACTATCAACGACGCTTTAGCCAGGACGTCGCGCCGCAGTACGTGGACGTCAGTGCCGGAGGCCCAAAATGACACATTACCTGAACGTGTTTTTCTATGATATTTACCCCTACATCTGCGCCACCGTTTTTTTCCTCGGCAGCTGGCTGCGTTACGACTACGGGCAGTACACCTGGCGCGCCTCGTCGAGCCAGATGCTCAGCAAACGCGGTATGAACTGGGCCTCTAACCTGTTTCACATCGGGATCCTGGGGATTTTCTTCGGCCACCTGTTCGGCATGTTAACCCCGCACTGGATGTATGCCTGGTTTTTGCCCGTCGCGGTTAAACAGCAGTTGGCTATGATTGCGGGCGGGATTTGCGGCGTGCTGACACTCATCGGTGGGTCAATGCTGCTGATCCGCCGCCTGTTCAACCAGCGCGTGCGTGCAACGTCCACCACGCCGGATATCATCATCATGAGTATCCTGCTGATCCAGTGCATTCTTGGGCTGTCGACCATTCCGTTCTCCGCTCAGTATCCGGACGGAAGCGAGATGATGAAGCTGGTCGGCTGGGCACAGGGGATCGTGACGTTTAAGGGCGGCTCGTCGGAGATGTTAAGCGGCGTGGCACCGATCTTCCGCGTACATCTGGTGCTGGGAATGACGATCTTCCTTATCTTCCCGTTCACCCGCCTGGTCCACGTCTGGAGCGCGCCGTTTGAGTATTTTACCCGGCGGTATCAGGTGGTGAGATCGCGCCGCTGAGTGTGTCGGGTGGCGGCTACGCCTTACCCGCCCTACGTTCGAGCCCTTGCAGGCCCGG